>JAOPZL010000064.1 GCA_025964175.1 Solirubrobacterales bacterium | reverse complement strand
CCGAGAACCCCCTGCGCGTCGCCATCGTCGGCTCTGGCCCCGCCGGCTTCTACGCGGCGGGCCAGCTGCTGTCGGCCGCCGACGCGGTCGTCGAGGTCGACATGTTCGATCGCCTCGCGACCCCGTGGGGGCTGGTGCGCGCCGGTGTCGCGCCCGACCATCCGAAGATCAAGTCGGTGACGCGCGTGTACGAGAAGACCGCGCGCAAGGACGGCTTCCGCTTCCACGGCAACGTCGAGATCGGGACCGACCTCACCCACGAGGAGCTGGCCGCCTCCTTCCACGCGGTGCTCTACGCCGTCGGTGCGGCGACCGATCGCAAGCTCGGCATTCCGGGGGAGGAGCTGCCGGGTTCGCGGGCGGCGACGGAGTTCGTGGCCTGGTACAACGGCCACCCCGACTACGCCGACCACGACTTCGACCTCAGCGTGGACCGCGCCGTCGTCGTCGGAAACGGCAACGTCGCCCTGGATGTCGCGCGGATGCTCGCGCTGGACGTCGAGGAGCTGAACGTCACCGACACCGCCGATCACGCGATCGAGCAGCTGCGTCACTCCAAGGTGCGCGAGATCGTGGTGCTCGGCCGCCGCGGCCCGGCGCAGGCCGCCTACACCAACCCCGAGCTGCGTGAGCTGGCCGAGCTCGCCGACGCCGACGTGATCGTCGATCCGGCCGACGTCGTCCTCGACCCGGCCAGCCGCGCGTTCATCGAGTCCGACGCCGCTGACGCGACGGCGAAGAAGAACGTCGAGATCATCACGTCCTACGCGGCGCGCCAGCCGCAGGGCAAGCGCAAGCGGATCGTCCTGCGCTTCCTGGCCTCGCCGGTGGAGATCGTCGGCGACGGCAAGGTGCAGGGCGTGCGGATCGTCCACAACGAGCTCGTCGACGCCGGTGGCGGGCGCATCAGCGCACGTCCGACCGGGGAGACGGAGCTGATCGAGGCGGGCCTCGTGCTGCGCTCCATCGGCTACCGCGGCTCGCCGCTGCCGGGCGTCCCGTTCGACGAGCCGCGCGGCACGATCCACAACGCGGGCGGCCGCGTCACGCACGTCGGCACCGAGGACGCGGTCCCCGGCGTCTACACCGCCGGCTGGGTCAAGCGCGGGCCGTCGGGCGTGATCGGCACGAACAAGAAGTGCGCCCAGGAGACCGTGGACCTGATCCTGGCCGACCTCGCCGCCGGCGCGCTGCCGACCCCCACCGCCGATCCGGCGGCGCTGCTGGACGCGCTGGACGAGCGTGGGGTCGAGGTCGTCGACTACGCCGGCTGGGAGCTCATCGACACCCACGAGAAGGGCCTGGGCGAGCCCCACGGCCGCCCGCGCGTCAAGCTCGTGCGCCGCGCCGAGCACCTGCTGCACGCCGCGGCGTCGAAGGTCGGCCGGTAGACCCGATGACCAATCCGTAGACTCACCGTGTCGAGTCTGAGCGCTTCGTAGCGCGGCCGTACGCTTGCCGACTTGATCCGTCCCACCGGGCAGGGAGGTCGGCATGCGGCATCGCGGCGCGCTCATCGCAGTTCTCCTCGCTGCGCTGCCGGCGGCGGTGACGGGGGCGGCGGCGGCATCGGCGCACGACATCGTGCCCGCGACCTGGACGACGGGCGCGAACGTCACCGACTGGAGCACCGACGGCTACCGGCAGGCGCGTGACGTCCTGGAGGCGGCGCGCGCCGACGGGATCACCTCGGTCTCGCTCGTCCCCACGGTCTACATGGACGGGCCCACCGACTCCAGCGTCGAGCGCGACCTCGCGCTCACGCCGAGCGACGAGAGCCTGCGCCAGGCGGCGATGGAGGCGCGTTCGATGGGGCTGTCGGTAACGATCAAGCCCCACGTCGACGTCCTCGACGAGAGCTACCGCGGGGACATCCAGCCGGCCGATCGCGCGGCGTGGTTCGCGTCCTACCAGCGGCTGCTCGTCGGCTACGCGACGCTCGCTCGCGAGGTGGGGGCCGAGACCCTCGTCGTCGGGACGGAGCTGGACTCGGTCGCCGGTGACCACCCCGCGTGGACGAGCATCATCGCGGCGGCCCGCTCCGCCTTCCCGGGGGAGCTGACCTACGCCGCCAACTGGAGCGCGGTCACCGCCGTCCCCTTCTGGAACCAGCTCGACGTGATCGGCGTCGACGCGTACGTCCCGCTCGGAGACGCCGGCAGCACCCCGGCCCAGCTGCGCGCGGCGTGGACCCCGCTCCTGTCCCAGCTGACGGCCCTGCACGACCAGACCGGCATGCCCGTGACCTTCACCGAGCTCGGCTACCAGAGCCGCAGCGACGGCCTGCGCACGCCGTTCGCGGCCACCGGACCGTCCGACGAGGGCGTGCAGGCCCGCGGCTACGACGCGGCCTTCGCGGTCTGGTCGGGCGTCCCGTGGTTCCGCGGGATCAGCTGGTGGGACTTCCCGGTCCGTCCCGGCGAGCCCTCGGCCCACGACGGCGAGTTCTCCCCGCGGGGCAAGACGGCGGAGGACGTGCTGCGCAGCTGGACCGGCGGGCCGGGCTCGCCCGCCTCCACCGGGAGCGCGTCCGACAGGGGCGGCGGCGGGCTGGCGGTCGGCACGCTGCTCATCGTGCTGGCCGTGGCCGGGTTCGCGCTCGCGATCTCCGTCGCGGCGGTGCGCCGGCGCCTCCCGTCCAGGGACGAGCCCGGTGATCGGCGGTTCGGGGTCCCCGTGGTCCAGGGCATGCTGGTCGACCCGGTGCGGGTCGCCAACCTGGTCTGCGCCGCCGGCGCCGAGGCTCTCGTGGAGCAGGCGCGCTCCACGCTGGACTCGGTCTCCGCCGTCCTGTTCCTGCGCGATCCCAACGACGCGCTGATCGCGCACGTGGCCGTCGGCGTCGGGGTCAGCCCGGAGATCGTCGGTCGCTCGCTGAGCTCCAGCTCCGGCCTGATGGGCCACGTGCTGGAGACCGGGAACCCGATCGCGGTGGCCGACTACAGCAAGCTGCCCGACCCGATCCGCCACCATGCCAGCTCCGAGACCAGCGCCGCGCTGTCCGTGCCGGTCCGCCTGGATGGCCGCGTGATCGGCGCGCTCACCGTCGCTCGCAACGAGCGCTACGCGCCCAGCGAGCGCCACCTGCTCTCCCCGCTGGCCGACGAGCTGGCGGCGCTGCTGCCGCCGTGGATCATCTCCGCGTCGTGGCCGGCCGACGTCGAGCTCGTCATCGCCATGGGCTAGTCAGGCGCCCTCCAGACCGGTGGCCAGCAGGGCGAACATCCGCCCCAGCAGGTCGCCCGGCACGACGTCGGGCTCCAGCAGCGACTCCAGCGAGACGCCGTTCGTCATCGCGAAGGTCATCAGCGCCATGTCCTGCGCGCTGATCGCCGACGTCACGCCCGCCTCGTCCAAGCGCCGCTGCAGGGCGGCCGCGATCCGCTCGCGCAGCGCGCGGTAGCGGGCGACCAGCTCGACGCGAAACGGCTCGTCGCGGGCGGCGTGGACGGCGAACTCGAAGAACAGGCGCTGCCAGTCCGGGTCTGCGGCCAGCGCGCGCGAGAACTCCGCTCCGGCCTGGCGGGCCTGCGTGTCGGGGTCGGCACCGGAGCGCAGGACCTCCTCGACCTCGCTCATGCGCGCCTCGAAGCGCTGGTCGAGCACGGCGAGGAAGAGCGCCTCCTTGGAGGCGAAGTTCGCGTAGACCGCGCCCTTCGTGAAGCCGGCGGTCTGGGCCACCTCGTCCAGCGAGGCGCCGGCGAGGCCCCGGCGCGCGCCGACCAGCGCCGCCGCGTCGACCAGGCGCCGGCGCGTGTCGGCCTGGCTCTCGGCACGGCTCACGCGGCCGATGCGACCACCTCGGCGCCGCGGCCGGGCGTCAGCGTGATGGCGCGGCGGCGCACGGGCTCGGACTCCGGACGGGCGGGGGAGAGGCGCACCTCGTTGGCCAGGACGCGCAGCACGGTCTTCATCTCGAACTGCGCGAACGCCGCGCCCAGGCAGCGCCGCACGCCGCCGCCGAAGGGCAGCCACGTGTAGGTGCCGGCCGGCTTCTCCAGGAACCGCTCGGGACGGAAGCGGGCGGCCTGCGGGTAGACGTCCTCGCGGCGGTGCACGAGGTGGATGCACGGCGCGACGGTCACCCCGGCGGGCAGCGACCAGCCGCCGATCTCCATCGGGGCCTGCAGCTTGCGCACGACGATCGGCAGCACCGGGCGCAGGCGCAGCGTCTCCTTGACGACGGCGTCGAGGTAGTCCTCGTCGCCGGAGCGCAGCCGGTCCATCGCGCCGTCGGTGCGCAGGAGCCGCTCGATCGCCCACGACAGCGAGGTGGCGGTGGTCTCGTGGCCGGCGATGAGCAGCGTCATCAGCTCGTCGCGCAGTTCGACGTCGGTCATCGGCGACCCATCCTCGTGGCGGGCCTGCAGGAGCATCGAGAGGATGTCGTCGCGGCCCTCGAGGTCGCCGTCGGCCCGGCGGGCGGCGATCGCCTCGTAGACGACGGCGTCGACGGGGTCCATGCGGCGGCGGAAGATGTTGGCCTTGGCGATGCGGTCGGGGCCGATCGTGGCCATGGCGAGCATCGTGCGCCAGTCGGTCGTCAGCTCGGCGCTCTCGCGCAGGCGCGCGCGGAGTCGCTGCAGGCGCTCGCCCTCGGCCTCGCCGAAGATCGTGCGCACGATGATCTCGAGGGTGACGGCCTGCATCCGCGGCCACATCGCCATCGGCTCCCCGGTGGGCCAGGTCGCGACCTCCGCGGAGGCGATCTGCTCCATCTGCTCGCCGTAGCGCTGCATCCGCTCGCCGTGGAAGGGCGGCAGCAGGAGCTTGCGCTGGGCCATGTGCCCGGCGCCGTCCAGCAGGAGGACCGATTCGTCGCCCAGCCACGGGCGCAGGATGCGGTTGGCGATCCCGGCGTGCAGGACGGCCGGATCGCCGGTGAAGACCTGCTTGACGGCATCCGGGTGGGAGACGAAGACCCAGGTGCCCTCCTGGGCGATGCGCACGGTGAAGGTGTCGCCGTAGCGGGCACGGCAGCGCTCCATGAACGGCATCGGCCGGGTCATCCACGCCAGCGTCTGCACCGCTCGGGGCGCGCGGGGGCCGGGCGGAAGGGCGGTGTCGGTCGACATACCGCCGAGTATTCCGATACCAGCAGGAATGTCAATGCTGCGATCGGAACTTCGCGAGGAATCGCGGGTTGCGCGTGGAAGATCGACCGGTGGATGGCCATTTCGCCGCCATCGTCACTTCCACCCAGGAGAAGTCCATGCAACTTCGCCGTCCCCGCCACGGCACCGTGGCCGCCTACCTCGCGCTCTTCGTCGCGCTCGGTGGCACCTCGTTCGCCGCTTCGACCGCTCTGCCGAGCAACAGCGTCGGCACGTCGCAGCTCAAGAGCAGTGCCGTCACCGGTGCCAAGGTCAAGAACGGCTCGCTGACGAGCTCGGACTTCAAGAAGGGCTCGCTGCCCGCCGGTGCCAAGGGTGCCACGGGCGCGACCGGCCCCGCCGGCCCCGCCGGCCCGACCGGCCCCGCCGGCGCCGGTGAGATCGCGGTCGCCGCGATCAACCAGTCCGGTGCCGTCGACTCGGTCTCCTCCGGCTCGCTGAGCGGCGCGAACATCATCCACAACGTGGCCGGCGCCTACTGCATCACCGGCCTGCCGACCACGCCGAAGAACATCATCGCCACGCCGTACAGCGGGTTCAACGGCCCCATCGACGTCAGCGCCCTGATCGGCGTCTACGGCCAGTGCCCGCTCGGCACCCAGGCCAGCGTCACCGTGATCTCCCAGACGACCGGAGCCGCCATCAACAACGGCTTCTTCCTCCAGATCAGCTAGCAGCACCCTTCGGAAGGGCGCCCGCCGGCTGCGGTCAGCGGGCGTCCATCTCGAGCCAGACGTGGGCGGAGCCCTCGTAGACGCCCCAGGCGTCGGTCAGCGTCTGCACCAGGTGCAGGCCCCAGCCGCCGATCTCGGTGGACGGGCGATCCCGGGCCATCGGCACGAAGCCGATGCCGCGGTCGACGACCTCGATCCGCAGGCGCCCGGAGTCGTCGCTGCGCACGACGAGCCGCACCGGGCCGTCGCCGCCGTACTTCACGGCGTTCGTGACCAGCTCGGAGACCAGCAGCTTCGCGTCGGCGAGCCTCGGAGCCTCGATGCCCGCGACGTCGACGAGGACGTCGCGCGCCTGGCCGGGCGCGCGGGGGGTTCGGGGCAGATCGACGATGACTGAAGCCGGCATCTGCAGGAAGGTCTACCCGATCGTTGCGCGATGATGCCTCCCATGCCCGCCAACGACGACGGGCAGGTTCGTCCTCGTGCCCTGACCGGGGTGCGGGCGTGCTCCTCGGCGAGCACGCTACTCTCCATCCCCGTCCCGCGGATGTGGCGGAATTGGTAGACGCGCAGGCTTCAGGTGCCTGTGTCCTTCGGGACGTGGAGGTTCGAGTCCTCTCATCCGCATCCGCCAGACATGACAGGGCCCCGGCGATTCGCCGGGGCCCTTGTCGTTCCTGTCTAGTGTCAGTGTCGATGACCGACGACGAGATCGTGGCGCTGCTCGCGTCGCTGGCCCAGGAGATCCCCGGCCAGCCCGGCCACGTCGTCGTCGCCGTCCTGCAGGTCCAGCAGGCCGACCCCGACGCGCTGGACGCCGTCGAGCGCTGGGCGGCCGAGCACGGCCGGCTGATGCGCAAGCCGCTGGTCAGCCACGTCTTCCGCGAGCCGCAGCTCGTCGGCCCGGTCACGGGGTACGTCATCCCCCGGGTGGCGCTGAACCCGTAAGGGCACCAGACGACGAAGGGCCCCGGCGAATGCGTCACCGGGGCCCCTCTCGTACGTCGGATCCTTCCGCGGTCTCCCGCGCGCGGCTCGGCTAGTGGACGAGCACGGGCTCGGCGGCCGGGTCCGCCTCCGGGACGCCGCTGGGGAAGATCAGCCCCGTGACGATCGCGCCGACCAGGAAGATGCCCGCGGAGACCCAGAAGGCGGTCGTGTACCCGTGGACGGCGGCCTCGGCCGCGACCTGTGGGCTGCTGCCCTTGCCGACGAGGTACGAGCTGACGGCCGAGGCCGACAGGGTCGAGAGCAGCGCGGTGCCGACCGAGCCGCCGACCTGCTGCCCGGTGTTGACCATCGCCGAGGCGACGCCCGCGTCCCGCGGCTCGACGCCGAGGGTGGCCGTCGAGATCGCCGGGGCGAAGATCAGGCCCATGCCCGCGCCCATCAGGAGCAGCCCGGGCAGGATGTCGATGGCGTAGGTCGCGGTCGTGCCCAGCTGGGCCAGGCAGACGAGGCCGACGGCGCCGAGGAGCATGCCGAGCACGACCAGCGGGCGCGGGCCGAAGCGCGGCACGAGCGAGGAGGTCGAGGCCGTGGCCGTGATCATGATCGCGCCGACCATGGGCAGGAAGGCCAGGCCGGTGGTGACCGGCGAGTAGCCGAGGTTCTGCTGCAGGTAGTAGGTCAGGAACAGGAAGACGCCGAACATGCCCGCGCCGGAGATCGCGATCCCCAGGTAGGAGGCGCCCCGGTAGCGGTCCAGGACGACGCGCATCGGCAGCAGCGGGTGCGTCGAGCGCAGCTGCAGCATCACGAAGGCGACGAGCAGGACGACGGCGACGATCAGCGAGACGATGGTGGTGGTGTTGGACCAGCTCGTCGTCTCGGCGTGGGAGAAGCCGTAGACGAGGGCGAAGAGGCCGGCCGTGGCGGTCACGGTGCCGGGGATGTCGATGCGCGGCTTGACCTCGGGGGCCTCGTCGTGCAGCAGGGCCAGCGCGCCGATGGCGGCCGGGATGGCGAACGCGAGGTTCACGTACAGGCACCAGCGCCAGCTCAGGTACTCGGTGAGGACGCCGCCGAGGAGGAGGCCGACGCCCGCGCCGCCGCCGCCGATGGCGCCGAAGATGCCGAACGCCTTGCCGCGCTCGTCGGCGCGGGTGAAGGTCGTGGACAGCAGCGACAGCGCGCCCGGGGCGAGCAGGGCGCCGAAGACGCCCTGGAGGGCGCGCGAGGCGACGAGCACCTCGAATGACTGGGCGGTACCACCGATCGCGGAGGCGATGGCGAAGCCGAGCAGGCCGACGACGAAGATGCGCTTGCGCCCGAAGAAGTCGCCGAGGCGACCACCGAGCAGCAGGAGCGAGCCGAACGCGAGAGCGTAGGCGGTGACGATCCACTGGCGGTTGTCGTCGGAGAAGCCGAGGTCCTGCTGGGCCGTCGGGAGGGCGATGTTCACGATCGTCGCGTCGAGCACCACCATCAGCTGGGCGATGCCGATGACGGCGAGGATCCACCAGCGCTTGGCGTGGTGTGGGTTCTGGGTGTCGGTCATTGCGCGCTCTCGGGAGAAAAACGGAGGAAGGTTCTCAACTTCTATCGGCAACCGTAGCAGGAAACTGGAGGAGACGGTTCCGCTTCGTGTACCTTGTGTGCATGGCCACAGAGACCGGGCGTCCACTCCGTCGCGATGCCGAGCGCAATCGCCAGCGGATCCTGGACGCCTCGCGGGTCGCGTTCGCCGAGCGCGGGCTGGGCGTCTCGATGGACGAGATCGCCCGCCAGGCCGGCGTGGGGGTGGGCACCGTCTACCGCCGCTTCCCCGACAAGGAGGAGCTGATCGAGGCGCTCTTCCTCGACGGGCTGGCCGAGATCGTGGCCGTCGCCAAGGAGGCGCTCACGCGCGACGACCCGTGGGAGGGCCTCGTCTTCTTCCTCGAGAGCTCGATCGAGCACCAGTGCGCCGACCGCGGGCTGAAGGAGCTGCTGCTCAGCAACGGCCACGGCCGCGACCGCGTCATGCACGCCCGCGAGCAGATCGCTCCGCTCGTCGAGGCGATCGTCGACCGTGCCCAGGCGGCGGGCGTCCTGCGCGACGACGTCGCCGTCACCGACTTCGCGCTGCTGCAGATGTCGATGGGCTCGGTCATCGACTACACCGTCGACGCCGACCCCGAGGTCTGGCGGCGCGTGCTGGGGCTGATCCTCGACGGGCTGCGGCCCAGCCGCGACGGCCACTGCGAGCTGCCGGTCGGCCCGCTCGACATGACGCAGGTCGCGTGCGCGATGCGCGACTGGCGTCCGGCGCGCCGCTAGACCCGTAGATTGCACGCGGTGCCTCGCGCCGCGCGTGCCGTGACCGCTCTCGCCGTCCTCCTCGCCGTCGTGACGGGCGTCGGCGCCGGCGTCGGCGGCTTCGCTGTCGCCGCCGCGGCCACCGCGCCCTGCGTCCCGGGGACCTCCGTGCCGCGTTGCCAGGTCTGGACCGGCACGGTCACCTTCGTCGACGACGGCGACACGCTCGACGTGCGCGTCGCCGGCCGGGTGCAGCGGGTGCGCGTCACCGGCATCCAGGCGATGGAGCAGACCGCCTACAGCAAGGACCCAGCCAGGCGCCGCGGCACCTGCAGCGCCCTGGCCGCGACCGCCGCGCTGAACGGGCTCGTGCACCGGGCCCATGGCGTCGTGCGCCTCACAGCCCAGCACGCCGGCACGCGCTCGCGCGGACGGCCGGTGCGCTCCGTCGCGCTGCGGATCGGCGGACGCTGGCGCGATGTCGGCAGCGCCCAGCTGGCGGCGGGCAACGCGCTGTGGTGGCCGGCGGTCGCCGAGGACGCCTGGAACGCCACCTACCGCGTGCTGGCCCAGCGGGCGGCGGTCGCGCAGC
>JAOPZL010000057.1 GCA_025964175.1 Solirubrobacterales bacterium | reverse complement strand
GATCAGCTCCTCGGTGACGTCCTCGCCGAGCTTCATGACGTTGACCCAGCCCTGGCCCAGCGCGCGCTGGTTGGTGGTGAGCGGGGGCCCGGCGTAGATGATCAGCCGGGTCCTCGCCGGCGACCAGAGGCGGCCCTCGAGCGTGACGGTGTGACCGGAGCGCCACGGCAGCACGAAGCGCTCGACGACGTCCTCGCGCGTGAGGTTGAAGTCCTCGGCGTTGCCCATCAGCCGGTGCAGGCGGACGTGGTACTGCGGGCCCGGCTCCCGGGCGACCAGCGGCGCGACCGCTCGCTCGCGCCCGCCGGCGCTGCGGATCCAGCCGTCGGCGACGTCGACCGCCGGCGCCTGCGGCGGCGGGCCCTCCCCGAACGCGACGGTCGCGGCGGGCTGGACCTCGACGAGCAGCACGCCCCGATCCCCCGGCGTCTTGCGATGCACCAGCGAGAGCGGTCCCGGCCCCAGCGCGGGCAGGTCGAGGCGGCGCAGATCGGGGCCCCAGCGCAACGTGACGCGGTGGGCGGCGCCGTCGGTGAGCGGGTCAGGGGTGATCAGCACCCAGACGGCACCGGCGTAGCCGGTCGCGTGATGATGGTGCCAGTCGGTGGCCGACGTGGTCACGGATCCGCGTTGCGTCGAGCTCGGGGTCACCGGGTGATCATTCCTGACGCCGCCGCCGCGCAAACGGGATCGGCCGATCGGCGCCCCGGATCGCGATCACGGCACGCCCCGCTGGGTAGGCCCCGGGCCATGTCCGGGCTCATCGACAGGGCCGATCGCGCGACGGCGCGCGCCGACCTCTCCAGCTACGCGGTCGTCAACCACCACTTCGACGCGGCCGCCGACCAGCTCGGCCTGGCCGACGACCTGCGCGAGGTCTTCCGCGGGGCCTACCGCGAGGTCCAGGTGCAGATCCCGCTGCGCCTGGCCGATGGCACGGTGAAGGTCTACAACGGCTTCCGCGTCCAGCACAACGGGGCCCGCGGGCCGTACAAGGGCGGCCTGCGCTACCACCCGGAGGTCGACCTGGCCGAGGTGCGTGCGCTCGCCGCCCTCATGACGTGGAAGACGGCGATCGTCGGCGTCCCGTTCGGCGGCGCCAAGGGCGGCGTCGACTGCCCGGCGCGCGACCTCGACGCCGGCCGGATCGAGCGGATCACGCGCCAGCTCGTCGACAAGCTCGACCAGGTGATCGGGCCCCAGCTCGACATCCCCGCGCCCGACGTCAACACCAACGCCCAGGTGATGGCCTGGATCATGGACGAGTACGGCAAGCTCCACGGCGACGCGCCCGCCGTGGTCACCGGCAAGCCCATCTCGCTCGGCGGCTCCTACGGACGCGAATCGGCAACCGGCCGCGGGCTGATCGACGTGCTCGGCGAGGCGGCGCCGCTGCTGGACCTCGACCTCGAGCGGACCCGGGTCGTCGTGCAGGGGTTCGGGAACGTCGGCTCCTTCGCGGCGCGGGTCGCCCATGGCCGCGGCTGCACGATCGTCGGCGTCTGCGACCACACGGGCGCGATCCACGCGCCGCAGGGCCTGGACCCGGATGCGCTCCAGCAGCACCTGAACGGGGGCGGCGTCCTGACCGACTTCCCCGGCGCGGAGCCGATCGGCGCCCGCGAGTTCCTCGGCATCGCGTGCGAGGTCTTCATTCCCGCCGCGCTCGGCGGCATGATCCACCGCGACAACGCGGGGCTGCTGAACTGCCGCATGGTCCTCGAGGGCGCCAACGGCCCGACGACCCCCGAAGCCGACGCGATCCTGGCCGACGCCGGCGTGCTCGTCGTCCCCGACGTCGTCGCCAACGCGGGCGGCGTGGTCGTCTCCTACTTCGAGTGGGTCCAGAACCTCCAGCACTTCCGCTGGGACGAGCGCGAGGTGCACGAGCGGCTGGCGAAGCTCCTCAGGCGCTCGTTCGGCGAGGTCCGGGCGCGCAGCGACGACCGCCGCTGCTCGCTGCGCCTGGCCGCCTTCTCGCTGGGCATCGAGCGGGTCGTCGAGGTGGCCAGGCTGCGCGGGTACGTGTAGCGATCGGGAAGCTCGACGAGCTTGACGGAGCGCGGCACCTTGATCGCCGTAGCGCGGGTCGGACGCCGATGACCTGCACGTCGGCGATGTCGGGGTACGCGCCGCGGCTAGATCGCCTCGCCGTCGGCCAGGTGCTTGAAGAAGACCGCCTGCCGGCCGCTCGTGTCGCCCACGAACGTGTGCTTGGACGTGAACGCGACGAAGTTCGCGCGGGCGCTGGTGGCGACCTCGGTGATCGGCGCGCTCCCCGGCGCGTGGGCGAGGTCGTCGATGTTCCCGGAGTGGTTGTTGCGGTAGTAGAGGTCGGACGCCGAGCCCGTGTCGTTGACGAAGACGACGATCCCGCGGGTGCCGGCGTAGGCGGTCAGGCCGCCGTTGTAGCTGTTGCCGCCGAGGCTGGAGGCGCCGCGGCTTCGCGCGGAGATCAGGTCGGTCTCGAAGCTGCCGCCGTTGGCGTGGACGAGGCGCTGGTACACGTCGGAGCCCGCGTTGTCGTCGTTGCCGCTGAGCGATGCCCTCGTGTCGAAGGAGATCGCCCACTGGCCCGAGTCGTTGTCGCCGACCGTCGCGTTGCCGCCCGGGCCGACCTTGTCGATACGGCCCTTGCGCTGGATGAACACGGAGCCGCCCCGCGTCCAGGTGATCGCCGAGCCGTCGAGCGCGTAGTCGGGGTCGGAGCCGGCCGCGATCCGCTGCGGCTTCCCGCCGGAGACCTTCGCGGTGTAGATCGAGCCGCCCGCGGCGAAGGCGACGCGGTTGCAGCCGCCGTCGATCGCGGCGCTCGTCGCGGCCGAGCCGATCCCGCGGGAGACGAGGGTCGTCCGGCCGCCGTTGAGGTTGCGCACGAAGACGTCGGAGGTCGCGTCGCCGTCGCCGGACGCGAGGTTGGAGGCCGTGGACTGGAAGGCGACGCAGTGCGGGGCGTTCCGCGTGGAGCCGTCGATGGAGGGTTCGGTCGAAGCGCCGTTGCCCTGCTCTCCGGAGGAGGAGACCGAGATGCGCCGCGGGCCGTCGCCCGGGTCGGTCAGCGAGAGGCCGGCCGCGCCGCTGGGCCGCGTCCACAGGAAGACGTCGGGCTGGCCGTTGGTGTCGCCGTCGACGAGGTTCGTGGCGGTCGAGTCGAAGGCGGCGTAGCGGGTCTTGCGGTCGTCGCCGGAGACGGCGGGGTGGCCGGACGGGCCGTCCGGCGCGCTCGCCGACGGGTTGATCGAAATGGCCAGCGGGTCGGTGCCGAAGATGGCGGCATGGGCCACCGCGGGGGCGAGCACCGCCGCGGCGAAGATGGCGATCGAGCTGATGGCTGCGCGCGTTGCAAGCATCGTCATGGA
>JAOPZL010000024.1 GCA_025964175.1 Solirubrobacterales bacterium | reverse complement strand
CAGCCCTCGACGTAGTGCACGTAGGAGCCCTCGTCGGCGATGATCAGCGTCCGCTCGAACTGGCCCATGTTCTCCGTGTTGATGCGGAAGTAGGCCTGCAGCGGCATCTCGACGTGGACGCCCGGGGGGACGTAGACGAACGAGCCGCCCGACCAGACCGCCGAGTTCAGCGCGGCGAGCTTGTTGTCGTTGGGCGGGATGATCGTCGCGAAGTACTCGCGCAGGAGCTCGGAATGCTCCTTCAGCGCGGTGTCCATGTCGGTGAAGATCACGCCCTGCTTCTCGAGCTCTTCGTTGACCTGGTGGTAGACGACCTCGGACTCGTACTGCGCGCCGACGCCGGCCAGGAACTGGCGCTCGGCCTCCGGGATGCCCAGGCGGTCGAACGTCTTCTTGACGTCGTCGGGGACGTCGTCCCACGAGCGCTCGGAGCGCTCGGAGGCGCGCACGAAGTAGTGGATGTTGTCGAAGTCCACCTCGGCGAGCATGGGGGAGCCCCACGTCGGCATCGGCCGCGCGAGGAAGTAGTCGAGCGCCTTGAGGCGGAACTCGCGCATCCACTGCGGCTCGCTCTTGAACTCCGAGATCTTCTCGACGAGCTCGCGGGTCAGCCCCTTGGGGGCCTTGTACAGGTAGTTCTCCGCGTCGTGGAAGCCGTACCGCTCGGTGTAATCCGAGTTGATGCCGGCGAGGGCTTCCTGCTCCGCGATCACTTCGGGAGTGGCCATGGTCAGTCGACCTCCAGCTTGATCATTCCGTCCGCGACGCGGACGGGGAAGGTGTCTACGGGCACATACGCGGGAAGCGTCTTCGGCTTCCCCGTGTGCAGGTCGAACAGCGAGCCGTGGCGGGGGCACTCGATCGTGCACGTTGCCTGATCGAAGGTCCCCTCGGCCAGCGGCCCGTCGTCGTGGGAGCAGCGATCCTCGATGGCGAGGAGCTGCCCGTCGCAGTTGAAGACGCCGATCTCGAGGTCCTCCCAGGTCACGATCTTCCGTGCCCCGGGCGGGAGCTGCTCGAGCGGGCAGACGTCGACGAGATCGGGCATCAGGCCTTTGCCTCCGCCTCGGACTTTGGGGTCTCGGGCTCCCACTCGACCGCGGCGCCCAGCCGCGCGCCCTTGAGGACCTTGAGGGAGAGCAGCGCGCACTTCATCCGCGTCGCCGAGATGTCGATGCCGAGCAGCTCGAGCACGAACTCGCGGTCGAGCTTGAGCAGGTCGTCGGCCTTCATGCCCTTGACCTCGTCCGAGGTCAGGGATGCCGCGGCCTGGCTGATGGCGCAGCCGTGGCCGGAGAAGCGGATGTCCTCGATCACGCCGTCGTCGTCGACGCGCAGCATGACCTTGAGCTCGTCCCCGCACAGCGGGTTGTGGTCCTCGGCCTGCATGTCGGGAGCGTCCATCTCGCCCCAGTTGTGCGGGCGCTTGTAGTGCTCCAGGATCTGCTCGCGGTACAGCTCGTCCATCAGTCCGCTCCGAAGATGTCGTGCACGTCGTGGAGTCCGGCGATCAGCTCGTCGACGTCGCCGCGGTCGTTGTGGACCGCGAACGACGCGCGGGTCGTCGCGCCGACGCCCAGGCGCCGCATGAGCGGCTGGGCGCAGTGGTGGCCGGCCCGGACGCAGACGCCGCGACGGGCGACGATCTCGGCCACGTCGTGGGGGTGCGCGTAGTCCAGGCCGAAGGAGATGACCGCGCCGCGGTCAGCCGCGTCGGGCGGGCCGAAGATGGTGATGCCGGGGATCTCGGCCAGGCGCTCCATCGCATAGGCGACGAGGTCGAGCTCGTGGGCGCGGACGCGTTCCATGCCCAGCCCGTCGAGCCACTCGACGGCGGCACCCATGCCGACGGCCTCGGCGATCGGCGACGTACCGGCCTCGAACTTGGCCGGGATCTCGGCCCACGTCGACTCCTGCTCGCCGACCGAGGAGATCATGTGACCGCCGCCGATGAACGGCGACATCGACTCCAGCAGCTCCGGGCGGCCGTGCAGGATCCCCAGGCCGGTGGGGCCGTAGGCCTTGTGCGCGGTCCAGACGTAGAAGTCGGCGTCGATCGCGCCCACGTCCACCGGCATCGCGGGCACCGCCTGCGTCCCGTCGATCAGCGTCACGGCGCCCGCGGCGCGCGCCCGGCGGACGATCTCGGTCACCGGGTTGATCGTGCCCAGCACGTTGGAGACGTGCGCGACGGCGACGATCTTCGGTCCGCGCGTCAGGAGCTCGTCGAGGACGTCGAGGCGCAGCTTGCCCTCGTCGTCGATCGGCACGTACTCCAGCTTCGCGCCGACCCGCTGCGCCAGCAGCTGCCAGGAGACCACGTTGGAGTGGTGCTCCATCTGCGTGGTGACGATCGTGTCGCCGGCCTTGACGTTGTCCAGGCCCCACGTGTACGCGACGAGGTTGATCGCCTCGGAGGCGTTCTTCGTGAAGACCGTGCCCCGGACGGGCGCGTTCAGCCAGGTGGCCGCGCGCGTCCGGGCGTCCTCGAACAGATCCGTCGACTCGACGGCCAGCGGGTAGACGCCGCGGTGCACCGACGCGTTGTGGTGGCGCAGGAAGTCGTCCATCGCCTCGATGACGACGGCCGGCTTCTGCGCGGTCGCGCCGCTGTCGAGGTACACCAGGCCCTCCCGCTCGAGAACGGGGAACTGGGCGCGGACGTCGAGGATGTCAGCCGTGGCGGCCATCGATCGGCTAGGCGCTCGCGCCGACCTCGTCGCGGATCCAGCCGTAGCCCTTGGCCTCGAGCTGCTCGACGAGCTCGGAGCCGCCTTCCTTCACGATCCGCCCGTCGAACATGATCGAGACGCGGTCGGGGACCACGATGTGGAGGATGCGCTGGTAATGGGTGATGATCAGCGTGCCCATGCCGCTGCCCTTCGCGATGGTGTTGACGCCGTGGGCGACGACGTTGAGCGCGTCGATGTCGAGGCCGGAGTCGGTCTCGTCGAGGATGGCGATCTTCGGCTGCTGGAGCGCGAGCTGGAGGGTCTCCAGGCGCTTCTTCTCACCGCCGGAGAAGCCCTCGTTCAGGTAGCGCGAGGTGAACTCCTTGGGGACGTTCGTCAGCTCCATGGCCGCCTCGACCGTCTTGCGGAAGTCCTTGAGCGAGATGTCGCCCTCGCCGCGTGCCTCGCGGTGGGCGTTCATGACCATCCGCAGGTACTTCGTGATGGTGACGCCGGGGATCGAGACGGGGTACTGGAAGGCCATGAACAGCCCCAGCCGCGCCCGCTCGTCCGGATCGGCC
Source organism: Solirubrobacterales bacterium (assembly GCA_025964175.1). GTDB lineage: Bacteria > Actinomycetota > Thermoleophilia > Solirubrobacterales > Solirubrobacteraceae > Capillimicrobium. The sequence continues at coordinate 6,378 of JAOPZL010000024.1, read as the reverse complement.
TCCGTGACGTCCTGGCCGTCGAAGAGGATCTGGCCGTCGGTGACCTCGAGGCCGGGATGCCCCATGATCGCGTTGGCCAGCGTCGACTTGCCGGACCCGTTGGGGCCCATCAGCGCGTGCACCTCGTTGGAGTGCACGTCGAGGTCCAGACCCTTGAGGATCTGCTTGTCGCCGGCTGAGACGTGGAGGTTTCGGATCTCGAGGTGGGCCATGGTCTCCTGGTGCGTCCTAGTTCGAAGAGAGGGAGAAGAGGGGATGGGGCTGACCGACGTTCGCGGCCTCGAAGAGGACGAGCTCGGCCAGGGTGGTGTGGCGCAGCGTGTCGATGACGGCTTCCTGGACGCGGGTCCAGAGCATGCGCGTCGCGCAGCCCGCGCCGCCGTCGGCGACGTGGGAGCAGGCGACACGGCGATCGCACTCCTCCACGAAGCAGTCCATGGGGGCGACGACGCCCTCCAGGGCGATGACGACCTCGTCCATCGTGATCGACTCCGCCGGCCGAGACAGGCGATACCCACCGCGAGCGCCGCGCGTGGATTCGACCAGCTCGGCCTTGCGCAGCAGGGCGACGACGTGCTCGAGATAGCCCAGGGGCAGGTTCTCGGCCTCGGCGATCGCCTTCAGCGACACCGGCGAGGCGACGTCCTGGCGCCCGAGCTCCACGAGGAGCCGTACGCCGTATTCCGCCTTGGTGGTGAAGATCACGGTGATAATCCTACCAATGCACTCGGATAAGCCCTCAGTATCCGGCGGGGTGTGTGGATCCTCGGCTCCGGCGCTGGTCGCGCGGGACGGCCGACTGGTGTTCACCCGCTCCGGCCGAAGCCTCGAGGAGGTGATCGCGGGGCTAGAGCGCGGTGACCCCGACATCGACCCGGAGGAGTCCCGGATCGCCCTCGCCCACGTGGAGAGATCGTAGCGGTGTGGCACAAGCTGCTCATGCCCGTGGTCGCGCTGGCGCTGATCGCGCCGGCGGGAGCGCATGCGGCCGCGGTCCCGCCCCAGCGCGCGCTCTACGACGACGGACCGAGCGGGCGGTACCTGCTCGACTCGGGCTGGGCGACGCGCCCCGATCGCGGCGCCGGCAGCGGGTCCTACCGGCCCGTCGCCGTCCCGAACGCGTTCAACGCCCGCGACCTGACCGCCACCGGGTTTCGCTCGCGCGTGCAGTGGTACCGGCAGGCGTTCGACGCGCCTGCGGTCGTGCCGGGGGACGGGACGACCGGGTGGGCGCTGCGCTTCGAGGCGGTCAACCGCCGCGCCGACGTGTGGCTCAACGGCGTCGAGCTCGGCTCGCACGAGGGTGGGTACGCGCCGTTCGAGCTGCGCGTCGACCAGCTCCTGCGGCGCGGGCGCAACACGTTGCTCGTGCGCGTCGACGGGCGGGCGAGCCCCGACGTGCTGCCGCCCTCCACGCGCCCGCGCGGGTGGTGGAACTTCGGCGGCATCCTGCGCGAGGTCTACCTGCGCCGGCTCACCGGCTTCGACGTGCGGACGCTGGCCGTGCAGACCGACGCGATCGCCGACCCGGCGCAGCTGACGGCCACGGCCACCGTGACCGACGTGGGTCCCCTGGCCGACCTCGCGTACGCGCTGCACGTCACCGGCCCGGGCGGGTTCGACACGACCGTGACCGGCACGGTCCCGGGCGTGGCCTCGGGGGCGACCGTGCCGCTCTCGATCCCGCTGTCGGTGCCCGCCCCGCGGCTGTGGTCGCCCGCCGATCCGGCGCTCTACACCGCCCAGCTGACCGTCACCGGCGGCCAGACCCGCACGCAGGGCTTCGGCATCCGGCGGTTCGCGGTGACCCGCGGGCACCTGGAGCTCAACGGTGCGCCGGTGAACCTGCGCGGCGCCAGCTTCCACGAGGACAGCGCCGCCCACGGTGCCGCGCTCACCCCGGGCGACCGGGCGAGGATCGTCGATGAGCTCACCGTGATCGGGGCGACCATGACCCGCGCCCACTACCCGCCGCACCCGGCGCTGCTGGAGGCCTTCGACCGCCTCGGGATCGTCGTCTGGGAGCAGGTCCCGGTGTGGCGGCTCACCGGCGCGCAGCTCGCGGGCCCGCTCGGCGATCAAGGGCTCTCGCTCCTGCGCCAGACGGTCGTGCGGGACGCGGGCCACGCGTCGGTCATGGCCTGGAGCGTGGAGAACGAGACGCAGCGCGGCGGCGCCGGCGAGCGTTCCTACCTGCGCCGCGCCGCCGCCCTCGTCCGCGCCCTGGACCCGACGCGGCTCGTCGTCGCCGACGCGTCGCTGAGCCCGCTGCGCGGTCTGTCGGGCGGTCTCGGTGCCCTGGACGCGATCGGCCTGAACGAGTACGTCGGCTGGTACGGCGGGACGCTTCCGACGACGCTCACCCAGGACCTCGCGAGCGTTCGTGCCCGGTTCGCCGCTGGGGCGCTCGTCGTCACGGAGACGGGTGCGGAGGCCAACCGCAGCGGCCCGGCGAGGATCAAGGGGACCGACGCCTTCCAGGCCCGCTTCCTCACGCGCACGCTGAAGATCCTCGACGGCGCTGCGCAGCTCAGCGGCACGCTCGTCTGGGCGCTGCGCGACTTCCCCGTGCGCCCCGGCTGGACGGGCGGCAACCCGCGCCCGTCGCCGCCGATGAACGCGAAGGGCCTGTTCCGGCGCGACGGCAGCGCCAAGCCCGCGGTCGCGGTGGTCACCCGCGACCTCGCCGGCGCTGCGCGGCGGGGCGGCTCCTCCGCTCGTCAGGGGCAGCAGCGGCAGTCGCCGTCGACGCAGCAGATGACGTCGACGTTGTCCGCGACGTGTTCGGGCCTATGGCGAAGCTCATGCGATATGCCACGTTCATGGGACTCGTCGAACGCGTCGGAGGCCTGACCCGCGAGGAGGCCGAGCGGGCCGTCGAGGCCACGCTGCGCACGCTTGCCGAGCGCATCACCGGCGGCGAGGCTCGCGACCTGGCCCTCTTCCTGCCGCGCGAGCTGCGTCCGCTCCTGGCCCCGGTGCCCGAACCGGCCGAGGCGTTCGACGCGGGCGAGTTCGTGCGCCGCGTCGCCGAGCGGGAGGGGACCGATCCGATGACGGCCCGCGAGCACGCCCGCGCCGTCTTCACCGCGCTCGGATTCGCCGTCGCTCCCGGCGAGCTGCGCGACGCGGCCGCCCAGCTGCCCCGGGACTTCGCGCCGTTCCTCGAGGCCGCCGGCGTCGGGCGCGGCGAGGCGATGGCCGAGGACGACGCCGTCACGCGGGTGGCCGAGCTCGCGGGCATCGACCACGAGGCGGCGCGCCTCGCGACCGAGGCGACGCTCGAGGCGCTCGCCGTGCGCATCTCCGACGGCGAGATCCACGACATCGAGCGAGACCTGCCCGCCAACCTGCGCCCGGCGCTCGAGCGCGGCCTGAGCGAGAGCCGCGCCGCCCGCCGGATGAGCGCGGAGGAGTTCGTCGCCCGCGTCGCGGCGCGCGAGGGGGTGCCGGTCGACGAGGCCCGCGACCACGTGCGTGTCGTCCTCGCCGTCCTGCGCGAGTACGTGAGCGCCGACGAGTTCCACGACGTGACCGCCCAGCTCTCCAACGACTACGCGCCGCTGCTGAGCGCCGCCGGCTAGGAGCGCAGCAGGGAGGCAGCCCGCGGCTGCGGCTCCGTCGGCGCCGGGTCGGCCGCGGGGATGCGCACGACGAAGCGGGTCCCGCGACCGTCGTCGCCGTCGGTCAGCGTGACACGGCCCCCGTGGCTCTGGGCGACGGCGCGGACGATCGCCAGGCCCAGCCCGGACGAGCCGGCGACCTCCCCGCCGCCGCGCACGAACCGCTCGAAGATCCGCGTGCGGTCCTCCTCGGGGATGCCCGGCCCGTCGTCGACGACCTCGAGCACCGCGTCGTTGCCCTCGCGGCGGACGGTCGCGCGCACCCGGGTTCCCGGCGGCGTGTGCTTGATCGCGTTGTCCATCAGGTTCAGGGCGACCCGGTGCAGGTCGTCGCGCGCGCCGACCACCGTCACCGGCTCGACGTCGACGGCCAGGTCGTGCTGGCCGGTCACCGGCTCCAGCTCGCCCGCCGCGGCGACCACCGCGCGCGAGAGGTCGAACGGCTCGCGCACGGACTCGCGCCCCACGTCGGCGCGGGCGAGGAGCAGCAGGTCGGCGACGAGGCGGCGCATCCGGTGGGAGGAGCGCAGGGCGGAGCGGGCCGCGTCGCGCTGGTCGCCGTCGAGCGTCTCGGCCAGCAGCTCCAGGTTGGCGAGGATCGACGTCAGCGGCGTGCGCAGCTCGTGGGAGGCGTCGGCCACGAACTCGCGCTGGCGGGTCAGGGTGGCCTCGGTCTCGTGCTGGGAGGCGTCCAGCGCGCGCAGCATCCGGTCCAGGGTGCGGGCGAGCTCGGCGATCTCGTCGTCGGCATCGGGCACGGGGACCGAGCGACCGGGATCGCGGGTGCGGCGGATCTCCTCGGCGCGCGCGGTCAGCGAGGCGATCGGCGCCATGGCGCGCTGGGCGATCGCCAGCCCCGCGAGCAGCGCGAGCGCGCTGCCCCCGAGCACGCCGAAGACGAGGAAGAGGCGCACGCGGTCGAGCGTCTGCTCCATGTCGGAGACCTTGCGCCCGTACTGGACGAGCATCGTCCCGAACGGCTCCAGCGCGACCGGACGGGTCTCGACGCGGTACCCGTCGACCGACTGCGTGCGCAGCTGGCGGTCGGTCGGGAGGTTCGGGGCATGCGAGGTCGTCTTGATGACCCGCCCGTCGGGAGTGAGCAGGCGGATGATCGCGTTGCCCGAGCCGGCGTAGAGGTCGAGCGTGGACTGCGACGGGCGCACGAGCTTGCCGTTCTCGATGCGGATGGTGACGCGGTCGCGCAGGTCGTCCGCGCCGGCCGCGACGTCGTGCTCGAAGTCGGAGCGGATGCGGCTCTGGGTCAGCTCGCCGACGACGAGCGCGAAGGTGCAGAGGATGGCGAAGGTCAGCGCCGCCGTGGTACCGGCCAGGCGCCAGCGGATCGGGATCCGCTCAAGCACGGAGCACGTACCCCGCGCCACGGATCGTGTGCAGGAGACGCGGTTCGCCGCCACCCTCCAGCTTGCGCCGCAGGTTGGAGACGAAGACCTCGATCGTGTTGGTCGTCGAGAACGGGTCGTAGCCCCAGACCTCGTCCAGCAGTCGCTGCCGGGAGACGACGATGCGCTCGTTGCGCATCAGGAACTCCAGCAGCTCGAACTCGCGCTGCGTGAGCTCGATGTCGCGGTCGCCGCGACGCACCTCGTGGGTGTCGGGGTTGAGCAGCAGGTCGCCGACGGTGAGGTTCGCCTCGCCGCGCGGCGGGCGGCGGCGCAGCAGGGCGCGCATGCGCGCGAGCAGCTCCTGGCGCTCGAAGGGCTTGACGAGGTAGTCGTCGGCGCCCGAGTCCAGGCCCTCGACGCGGGACTCCAGCGCGTCGCGCGCGGTGAGCATGAGGATCGGGACGTCGCCGTCGTTGCGGATCCGCTGGGCCACCGTGATCCCGTCGACCTTGGGCAGCCCGAGGTCGAGCAGCACGAGGTCGGGCAGGAACTGCTTGAAGTCGTCGAGCGCGACCGACCCGTCACGGGAGATGCGGACGTCGTAGCCCTCGAGGCGCAGCGAGCGCTGCAGCGCGAGAGCGATGTCCTCGTCGTCCTCGACGACGAGCACGCGAGGGGAGCGGCCTTCGACCATAAACGCGATGGTACGGCGGTTTCTAAAGACCAGGCAACACACATCCGCCGCGGTGCGGAGAGGGGACCGCTCGCGCGCGTCGAAGTAGCGCGCCTGATGGCCCAGAAGAAGACGACCCGGGCGAAGCCGCGTACGCGCGCTCGCCGTTCGCCGGCACGCAAGCCGGTCGTCGAGCAGCGTCAGCTCGACCTCATCGGCCTCGGGCTGGTCGCCCTGGGCATCTTCCTCGCGTTCCTGCTCTACGGGAACTGGCAGGGCGGCAAGGCGGGGGAGGGCCTGGTCGACGGCCTCGCGCTGCTCATCGGCAAGGTCCGCTACCTCACGCCGCCGGCCATCGTCGCGGCGGGGGCGATCGTGATCCTGCGCCCGGTCCTGCCCGCGGTCCGCCCGTTCCGCTCGGGCGCGATCTGCCTGCTCGGCGCCACGACGCTCGGCTTCGCCGCCGGCTCGTTCGGCCTGGGGCCGGGCGGCTCGCAGGTCGCCTGGGACGCCGAGTGGCTCAAGCCGCGCGGAGGCGCGCTGGGCGAAGGCCTCTACTACGTGACCGACACCCTGCTGGGCTCGGTCGGCAGCCACATCATCGTGCTCTTCCTGTTCCTGGCCGCGGTCCTGCTGCTGACCGGCGCCTCGGTGGCCGGCGTGCTGAAGGCGACGCACGGCCACGTGTCCGAGACGACCCGCTCGCTGCGCGCCGTGCGGCCCCCGAGCGCCGCAT
>JAOPZL010000378.1 GCA_025964175.1 Solirubrobacterales bacterium | reverse complement strand
AGCATCGACCAGCAGAACAGCGGCAGGCGCCCCCAGCCCATGCCGGGGGCGCGCATGTTGGCGATGGGGAGTGTGAGGTTGATCGCCCCGAGTATCGAGCTGACGCCGGTGAGGTGGATGAGGAAGATCCAGGCGTCGGTCCCGTTGCCGGGGATATACGGGCCGGTCGACAGCGGCGTGTAGGCCGTCCACCCCGCCTCCGGTGGGGTGAAGAAGATCGCGGCGTGGAAGACAAGGCCGCCGGCCAGATACAGCCAGTAGGACAATGCGTTGAGGCGCGGAAACGCCATGTCGCGCGCTCCGATCTGCAGCGGGACGACGAAGTTGGCAAAGCCCGCCCATAACGGCATGACGACGAGGAAGACCATCGTCGAGCCGTGCATCGTCAGGACCTGGTTGTAGATCTCCGGCGTCAGGAGCGTGTTGTCGGGCCGCGCGAGCTGGGTGCGCATGAGCAGCGCCTCGACGCCACCAACCATCATGAAGACGAACGCGGTGGCCAGGTACAGGATCCCGATCCTCTTGTGATCGGTCGTCCTGATCCAATCGACCCAGCCATGTGGCCCGCGATCGACATGGTCGGTGAGCAGGTGCGACACGGCCGGCTTGGAGCTAGCCCGGACGGCTGGATCGATGGTGGACATCGCGCTCCTAGGGGCTGGTGGTGATCGGGGCCGTCGCATGCGCTGTGGCGATCGCTTCGCCGGCCACGAGCAGCGAGCGCTTCTGCTGGGTCAGCCAGGCGACGTAGTCCGCCGGGGACACCCCCCGGACCTGGGCGAGCATGTTGGCGTGGTTGCGCCCACACAGCTCGGCGCACTGGCCGCGATAGATTCCGGGACGCTCAAGCCGAAACCAGGTGTGGTTGATGTAGCCCGGAATGGCGTCGAACTTGCCGCCCAGCTTGGGGATCCACCACGAGTGCGCGACGTCGAGGGAGACGATGTGCAACCGGACCGTCACACCGACCGGAGCCACCATCTCCCCGTAGGAGTACGTCCCACCGGGGTAGTAGTACGCCCAGACGTACTGGCGCCCGACCACCCGGATGTGCAGCGCGGTTCCGCGCCCGGACGGCGCCACGCCGGCGGCGACCGCTGCGGGGCTGGCCGCCGCGGGGTCTGGATCGTCTATCGCGGCGAGCTTGGTCAGGGAGAAGACCGCGAGGAAGAGGATCAGCGCTGTCGCCGCTGCCGTCCAGGCGATCTCCAGGCGGGTGTTTCCGTGACTCTGCGACGGCGTTGGGTTGCGCCGCTCGCCGTAGCGCCACAGCGCATAGATGAGCGCGAGGACGACGGCGGCGAACACGAGCGCGGCCAAGACGAGCACCACGGTGTACAGCGCTGCGATCCGGTCGGCGTTGGGTGATCCACCCCGCTCCGGGAGCAGCGCCCCCGCGCGTGCGCTTGTGGAGCCCGCCATCAGCAGAGCGCCACCGGCCCCCGATGCAGCGCCGGCGACGATGCCCCTGCGCCGGGCTCGCGAAGAGCCCGGGTCATTCTTCCAAACGCTTTTGCCCATCGGAAGTGGGCAAATTACATGACGCTGAAGCTTTTTCCTAGTGCCGCTGTGTAAACGTCGGGCGGTCGGCCATCGGCCCGCGCACCGTGATCTGACATCCGGCCTTGTCAGGGTCCTCGGGCACGAAGCCCACCAGCTCGGTCTGCTCGTCAATCGTGTCGAGCAGACCGCGTGTGATCCCCCGGTGCAGCCCGCAGACGACGGGCTGGCGCTCGCGCACCACCTCGCGGTAGGGGCAGTTGCCCAGGCAATACGTCAACTCGCCGTCGTCAGACCGCCGCCTGCTCGGCTGAAACCCCAGAGCGGCCAGGACCGTGTGCATTTGCTGATCGGCGGAGGTCCCGTCGTCCTCGGCCGGGAGGCCGCGGCCGATCTCGCGCCCTACGGCTTCGACATCGACCGCGTCGGTGGCCGACGCAATCGCGCGCACCAGCCACTGCCCCAGTTCCGCGTAGCCGGTGGGTGGCTCGCCTCCGGGCGCCGCGGTCGGGCTGATCGTCCAGACGTCGCGAGGGCGCCCGCGTGCCTGGCGCTGCCGAGCACGGTCCAGGAGCCCGGCGGTGCTCAGCGCCTCCAGGTGCGCGCGCACGCCATTGGGATGCAAGCCGGTCAGTGCGGCCAGTTCCTCGGTGCCTGCGCCCCGCCTCAGTTCGCTGAGGATCTGGAAGAGCTGGGCGCGCGTGGGTTGTGACAAGGCATCTGCCGTGGGTCTGCGGATGTCCATGGCACCACAAGTTTTGCACACTCCGAGTGGGAGATCGCGGTGCCGGCTGGTACGTTTTCCCAACTTCGCTGTGAAAACCCTTGGAGGGCCCATGGCCTACGTCATCAACGCGCCGTGCATCGGGACCAAGGACACCTCGTGCGTGGAGGTGTGTCCGGTCGACTGCATCCATCCGGCTCCCGACGAGCCGGGCTTTGCCGAGCACGAACAGCTCTACATCGATCCCGAGGAATGCATCGACTGCGACGCCTGCGTCGAAGCCTGCCCCGTCGACGCGATCACCCCGGAGGACATGGTCCCCACGGAGTGGCAGCAGTACATCGCCATCAACGCCGCCTACTACCGCAGGCCGGCGTCCTGACACGGAGACACGGAACATCGTGATACGATATAGTTGAACAGAGATCAGCTTTTACCCTGTCCGCTTCTAACGACGGAGCTTGACCATGGCTTTGACCATCGGCGACATCGCCCCCGACTTCACCGCTCAGACCACTGAGGGCGAGATCCATTTCCATGACTGGATCGGTAGCGGCTGGGCCGTCCTGTTCTCGCATCCGCGCGACTTCACGCCGGTCTGCACCACTGAGCTCGGCTACATGGCGGCGATCAAGCCGGAGTTCGATCGTCGCAACACCAGGATCATCGGCCTGTCGGTGGACCCGCTGGAGAACCACGCCGTGTGGGCGCAGGACATCGAGCAGACGCAGGGCACCGCGCCGAACTACCCGATGATCGCCGACACCGACCATGCGGTCGCCAAGGCCTACGGGATGCTCCCCGCCGATGTCGACGGCGATCCGATCGCCCGCACCGCGACGCAGAACGCCACGTTGCGCAACGTCTTCGTCATCGGTCCCGACAAGCGGGTCAAGCTCGTACTGATCTACCCGATGACCACGGGTCGCAACTTCGACGAGGTGCTGCGCGTCATCGACTCGCTACAGCTCACCGCGAACCATCAGCTGACGACCCCGGCCCAGTGGCAGCCCGGCCAGGACGTGATCATCGCCGGATCCGTCAGCGACGAACAGGCCGCTGAGCGCTATCCAGGCGGCTGGCGGCAGCCGCTGTCATACATGCGCATCGTCGCCGCCCCCTGACCTGCCACGTCTCCCAGCCCGCGTTCGCCGAGAAGACGGTCGCGCAGCCGTTTCCTCGGTGTTCGGGCGGCGTACCGCGCGTTGGAGGTAAGACGGCGCTGTGGGCGCGCGCTAAGGACGGCATGAACCCCAGTCACCTCGCCGCCGGTGTCGACGGCCACGGCGCGCGGGCGGCGCCCCGGCTCACGCCCCTGGCTGGCGGCCGGCGTCCGGTGGATCGCGTCGCGGCTGAACTCGCGGCGGCCGATTTGCTCGTCGCGCTGGGCGCCGACCTGCACGCCGACGGCGTCCGCGACACGCCAAGGCGGATGGTCGCGGCGTATGGCGAGCTGCTGACTGCGAAGCCGTTCAACCTGACGACGTTTCCCAACGACGAGGCCTACGACGAGCTGGTCGTCGTGCGCGAGATCCCTTTCCGATCGCTGTGCATGCACCACGTGCTCCCGTTCTATGGCGTCGCGCATGTGGCCTACCTGCCAGCCGAGCGCATCCTCGGACTCTCCAAGCTCGCGCGCGTCGTGGAGCTGTTCTCGCGCGACCTTCAGGTACAGGAGCGCCTCACGACCCAGATCGCGGGTTGGCTGCATGAGCAGCTCCAGCCCAAGGGCGTCGGTGTCGTTCTCGAGGCCGAGCACCTGTGCATGTCGCTGCGCGGCGTCCGGACGCCGGGGGCCAAGACCGTGACCTCGGCGCTGCACGGCCTGGTGCGCGACGATCCCCGTACCCGCGAGGAGTTCCTGACCCTGACCCACGGGAGGACGTGATGGCTGATCAGACCTTTGTCATCGTCGGCGCCAGCCTCGCCGGCGCGAAAGCCGCCGAGACTCTGCGCGATGAGAGCTTCGCCGGACGGGTGGTACTGATCGGGGAGGAGCCCGAGCGGCCCTATGAGCGCCCGCCGCTCTCCAAGGACTACCTGCGCGGTGAGACCGACGCCAAGCCCTACGTCCACGATGAGTCCTACTACACAGAGCACGACATCGAGCTGCGCACCGGGACAACGGTCCAGGGGATCGATCCGGCCGCGCGGCACGTCTGGCTGGCCGGTGGCGAGACGCTCGGCTTTGATCGTCTGCTGCTTGCGACCGGTGCGAGGCCCCGTCGCGTCTCGCTGCCGGGAGCAGAGCTGAACGGGGTCCTCTCGCTGCGCACGCTCGAGGATTCCGAGGCGATCCGCGCTCGCATCGACGCCGGTGGCCGGCTGGTGACGATCGGCGCGGGCTGGATCGGCGCCGAGGTAGCCGCATCCGCCCGACAGCGCGGCTGCGACGTCACGATCCTCGAGCTCGCCCAGCTCCCGCTCGAGCGGGTGCTCGGCCCGGAGATCGGAGCGATCTACCGCGACATCCACACCGACCACGGCACCGAGTTCATCGGTGGCGCCGCCATCGAGGCGATCGAGGGCGACGGCAGCGTTGCGGCCGTCCGCCTTGCCGGCGGTCGTCGCATCGCCGCCGACTTCGTCGTCGTCGGCGTCGGCGTCGAGCCGCGAACCGAGTTGGCCGCGGCGGCCGGTATCCAAATCGACAACGGCATCGTCGTTGACGAGCGGCTGCAGACCAGCGCGCCCGGGATCTACGCCGCCGGCGACGTCGCCAACGCCCACCACCCGTTCTACGCCGCGCGCATCCGCGTCGAGCACTGGGCCAACGCCCTCAAACAGGGGCCGGCCAGCGCGCGCAGCATGCTCGGCCACGGGGAGCCCTACGACGCGATCCCCTACTTCTTCTCAGACCAGTACGACGTCGGTATGGAGTACGCGGGCTACGCCGCCCACTGGGACGAGGTCATCTTCCGCGGCGACCCCGCGACGCGCGAGTTCATCGCGTTCTGGCTCAAGGACGAGCGCATCATCGCCGGCATGAACGTCAACATCTGGGACATCAACCACCACATCCGAGCGCTCATCCGCGCGCGACGCCCCATCGACCGCGGCCGCATTGCCGACCCCGACATTCCTCTCGAGGACCTGCTCGTAGAACCCTAGATTGCCAGAACCAGGGGCCAGGACCCCTCGTGCGGTGCGGAGCGTACGTGCGCTCCACCTCGAGGGCGAGAACCTCCGCCCCCTCCCCTACCTCCGAGGACGACTTCGTCGGCAGGCCGGATCCAGATCCGACGAACCGGAACCCTCGTGTTCTACTAGGCTCGCTCGGGCCACTGCCCCCGCCGGTCGCTCGGACGCGGCCGCTTGCCAAGCGAGATCCTCCACATGCGTGCTGCACGAACCCTCCTGGCCGGCCTGCTGATCGCCTGCGTCGTGTTGACCACGGGCGCGACGGCGGCACTGGCCTCGACTCGCACGGTCGGCCTCGACGAGGCGACGTTCACGACTCCCGGCTGGTTCACTCCCAGCTACACCGGCGTCAGCGCCGGCCTGGTGCTGGCCAACACCGATGCGCTCTCCCTGTCGTCGACCGCCGGCACGATCACGTCGTGGAAGATGGCGACGCCGGTCGCGGGCGGCACGATCCGGTTGGTGGTGCTGCGGCCCGACGGCATCGGTGGCTGGTCGATCGTCGGCCGGTCCGATCCCGTGGCGGTCGCCTCCACGGGCGTCAACACATACACGACGAGCCTCCCGATCGCGGCGGGCGACGCGATCGGGGTCGTCGGCGCGGGCGCGGGCCTCGGGGAGCAGACCCCGGTCGTGGGGCGCTCGTCCAGCGTGTGGTTCGGCGCAAGCTCGATGCCGGGTGCCATCGGATCGCCCGCGTTCAGTGTCGCCGATACAGCCTTCGGCCTCATGGCCACGGTCGTCGAGGCGGGGCCCGACCCGCAGCCGGCCGCACCGATCCATCCGGTCCAGCCGGTGGCGCTCGGCGCGACCGCCAGCGTGGACGGGAGCTCGCGCTCCGGCACCGGCGAGGTCGACGACCGCTCACGCGGGGACGTCGTCGCGCCGGTTGGCTCGAACCTGGTCCTGCGCGGCGCGAACCTGCACCTCGCCACCAGGGTCTACTTCAACAACGTGCCGGCGGCGGTCTGGTGGATCGACGGCTACGAGCAGCTGACCGCGGTTGTCCCCCGCGGCCTGCCCGCCGGGCCGATCACCGTCCGGATCGGCGGCGTCGCGGGCGTCAACGAGGACACGCCGGGCGTGCGTATCGTCGTGCGCGACTGATCCAGCCTCTGCCCAACTGGCGCGGCTGGGCGCCTCGTTCTGCGTGCCCGACCAGATAGGCGTACAGCAGCGAGTTGGCCGACCAGAAGTTGGCCTCGAGGCTGGGATGCTCGGAGTTCCACTTCGGGCGGTTGTGAATAGGTAGCTCGCTCGCCAAGGTGTCCGTCAACAGACCTATCGCCGCACTCCGCCCTCTGGCAGTGTTGCGCGTGTGACCGTCGCGTTCGCGCTCCTGCGACTGGCGCTGGCTGCCGTGCTGGTGATCGCGGCCACCGGCAAGTTGCTGGACCGTGCCGCCTTCCGCGACGCCCTGCGGGAGTTCCAGGCGCCCGGCATGACGATCGGGCCGCTGTCGGTGGTCATCCCGGTGGTCGAGCTCGCCGTCGCCGCCGCGCTCGTGCCGGCCGCCACGGCGCGCTGGGCGGCCATCGCCGCCGCCGTCCTGCTGCTGGTCTTCTCGGCGGCTATGGCGCGGCTTGTGCTGCGCGGCGAGGAGGCCGACTGCGCGTGCTTCGGCGCGATCGCCGGGGATCGAGTGGGGCCCGGGACGCTGCTGCGCAACGCCGTGCTGCTCGCGGTCGCGGTGGCGATCGCGTCCGCCGGCCCCGAGCACGTCGCCACCGCACCGCTCGGCAACCTCGACGCGGTCGCGGTCGCCGTCATCGTGCTGGCCGTCGTCGTGGCCGTACAGGCGCTCTTCCTCGTCCAGCTCTTCCGCCAGAACGGCCGCCTGCTCGGCCGCCTGGACGTGCTGGACGCGCGCACGCGGACCGGTCCCGCGATCGGCGACCCGGCCCCGGCCAGCCTCGGGCCGCTCGACGTGCCGGTGACGCTGCTGTTCTCCGATCCCAGCTGCGGCCACTGCGCCGGGCTCGTCGACGCCGTCGCCGAGCGCGACGACGTGCTGGTCCTCGGCCTCGATGAGGCACGCGAGGCGTTCGCGATCGCCGGTGTCCCCGCGGCGGTGGCGATCGACGCCGACGGACGCGTGGCGTCGGCTCCGGTCATGGGCCGCGACGAGGTCGCGCGCCTGCTGCACCTCGACGGCTACGGGCTACAGGTGGTGCGCGGGTGAGGTGGCGCGCGAGCCCGCCCGATGACGTGGGCGCCCAGGCTGCGACCGCGGCGGCCGACCGCCGGCGCCTGTCGGCGATCGTCAATGCGCGCAGCCGCGCGCTGTCCAATGCCGTGCGCGACCTGCAGCGCGCGCTGGCTGCGATCGACGCCGGCACCCCGCCGGTGACGCCGGGACCTGACGCGGCCGCGGCGCTCGACCGCATCCGCGACCTCTACGCCACGCGCCGCCAGCAGGTCGCCCGCGAGCCGCGCACGATCCGCGGCCGCGCGATGACGCTGGCCGCCTTCGACCACGTTGACGACGCTCTGGCCCAGGCCAGCGACGTGTTCGGCGCGCCGTTGACCGACCCGGCCGCTCAGGTCCAGGAGGTCCTCGACCTGATCACCACGGCGGCGGCCGCGCTGCGCAGCGCGCAGGAGCGGCTCTCGTGAGCGAGCACTGGTTCGACCGCCTCGCCCGCACCGTCGACGACCCTGCGGCATTCGGCCTGACCCGGCGCCGGGCCCTGCAGCTGGCCGCGACGACCGTGGTCGCGGCCAGCGTCGCGCCGCGCATGGCCGCGCCGGCCGTGGCCCAGAAGCCGACCGGCGACCCCTGCGGCGACTGCAAGGCGGCGGTGAAGGCCAACAACCTCAAGCGGATCGCCGCCTGCGGCCGGCAGTTCAGCGCCCGGTTCCCGTTCAACCCCTTGGCCGGGCTGCTCGGCATCGGGTGCGGGATGGAGTCGCTGTATCGCAAGTTCGAGGACGACGCGACGTGCCGGCGCATCTGCGAGGGCATCGATCCTCCGGGCTCCCAGGCGCCCAACGACCCCAACGTCACTCCGGTTCCGGTCAGCAACACCGGGTTCCCGCCCGCCGCCAACGGCAGCGGCTGCCCGTCGGGCACCCACGGCTGCAACGACGGCTCCACCTGCTGCTACGGCAGCGACATCTGCTGCGGCTGCATCCATCCGACGGCGTTCATGCTCTGCTGCATCGTCGAGGTCGGCTGCGTCTGCTGTCCGCAGAGCTGACCGGGAATGCCACCCAAGCGCGTCCCAGGGCGAGTACCGGGGCCAAACGCGGGAGGATTCTGCGCCGGGACGCCTGTGCCCGGTGCAAGGGAGGGTTTTTCACCGACCACGGCGCCGCCGGGCATGCTGATCTGGGCGCATGCCTTCGCTCACGCGCGGAAGTCGGACCCTGACACGCGCGCGCCTCATCCAAGGCCGGATCGGCCGCGCCGTGACCTCCCTCTCGCGCAACGGGGCCCGTGGCACCCTCTCGCGCGTGCGCGTGTGGATCATCCGGCCGCTGGTTCGCCGCGTGTA
>JAOPZL010000394.1 GCA_025964175.1 Solirubrobacterales bacterium | reverse complement strand
CCTCGTCGGGCGGGAGCTGCGCGAGGAGGGTGTCGAGTCGCCGGCGTGCGGGTCCCAGGGCGGTCGCGGCGGCGGCGAACGCGCCCCACGGGTCGCCGCCGAGGCGGTCGATCCGCGCCGGGACATCGTGGATGGTGAAGCGGTCGGGCCGGGTGGCGGGGTCGGCCAGCTCGTCCCAGGTCAGCGGCGTCGCGACGGGCGCGCCGGGCCGCGCGCGAACCGAGTACGGCGCGACCGCCGTGTGGGCATAGGCGTTGCGCTGGACGTCGACGTAGATGCGCTCGCCGCGCTTGGCCTTACGCGTCTGGAGCGTCAGCGTGTCGGGATCGCGCGCGACGGCGACGCGGCCCACGTCGCGGGCGAACGCGCGCACGGCGTCGTGGTCGAGGCGGCGCTGGAGCGAGACGGTGACGTGGTAGCCGCGCGATCCGGTCGCCATCACGTACGGCTCCAGGCCGAGCTCGCGCAGGAGGTCGCCGAAGGACTGCGCGGCGGCGCGGACGCCGTCGGGGTCGTCGGCCTTCGTCGGGTCGAGGTCGACGATCATGCGGTCGGGCCGGTCGATGCGATCGGCTCGCGAGAGCCACGCGTGCAGCGTGACCGCGTTCTGCTGGGCCAGCCACACGAGCGTGCGCGCGTCAGCCGCGACGACGTGGTCGACCGTCCCGCCCTCCTTGGGCACGGTCGCGAGGGTCACCCAGCCCGGGGTGTGCGGAGGCGCGTGCTGCTGGAAGATCGGACGGTGGTCGATGCCCTCGGGGTAGCGCTGGAGGTTGAGCGGGCGATCGGCGAGGTGGGGGAGCATCGTCGGGGCGATGGCGGCGACGTAGGCGGCGAGATCACCCTTCGTCTCACCCGTCGGGAAGAGCTGCTTCTCCGGGTGGCTGACGGTGACGCCCGCGAGCTCCATCAGGCGGCCAGCTCCGTCCGCGCCGCCGCGAGCACGTCGTCGAGTCGCGCCAGCCGCGTGAGCGCGTCGTGGAGCGTGGGGTGGCCGGCGGCCGTCATGTGCGCGAAGGATGCCATTGCGTCCCCGGGCAGAGTGGGCGGGCGGACGGCTCTCACGCTCAGAAGAGCGTCGGCTCGCCGCCGGCGGCCGCGCCCTCGATGCGCAGCATCCGCAGCTTCGTGTCGACGCCGCCGGGCGCCGAGAAGCCGCCGGGCCGGCCATTGGCGGCGACGACGCGATGACAGGGCACGACGATCGGGAACGGGTTGGCGCCCATCGCCTGACCGACCGCCTGCGCCGCACCCGGACCGTCCCCCACCAGGGTCGCGACCTCGCCGTAGGTCCGCGTCTCGCCCGGCGGGATCCGCCGGATCGCCTCGTACACCCGACGGTGGAACGGCGGGACGCGCTCGAGGTCGAGCTCGATGAACGTGAGGTCGTCCGGTGTGCCCGACAGCAGGCCGACGATGGCGGCGATCGCCTCGGCGACGTGTGGCGGCGGCGTGTCGGTCCCGGTCGCGCCGGGGAAGCGGCGCAGGAGGTAGGCGCGGGTCTGCAGCTCGCGCGCGTCGGGCAGCAGGACCCCGGCGATGCCGCGCTCGGCCCACGCGATCGCGCACGTGCCGATCGGCGTGTCGAACAGGGTGAAGCCGGTCGCGCTCCTCATGTGCCTCGATCGCGACCGTACCACCGCGGCCCGCACGAGTCCGGCTCGGGAGCACCTGGGCTGCGCTACCCGCCGGCCGCGAGCAGCTCGGCCCGCGTGGGCGGTGAGGCGCCGGCGCGGGAGCAGGTGAGCGCGGCCACGAGCGCGGCGGAGCGGGCGGCCTCGGCCAGCCGCGCGGGATCGCCCAGCGCCTCGCGACCCAGCCCGCGCTCGGTCCACCAGGCCAGCAGGGCTCCCCCGAACGCGTCGCCGGCGCCGATGGTGTCGACGACCTCCACCGCGGGCGCCGGGATCGCGATCTCGCCCGTGTCGGTGACGACGGTCGCGCCCTCGGCGCCGCGGGTGACGATCACGGCGGCCGCCGGGTTCAACAGCGCGCGCGCCGCGTCCAGCGTTGGCATGCCGGGAACGAGGTAGGCCAGGTCCTCCTCGCTGGCCTTCAGCAGATCGACGCGGCGCAGGATGCGGTGCAGCCGGGCGCGGTAGGCGTCGTGATCGTCGACGGCGCCGGGCCGGCAGTTGGGATCCAGGACGACGAGCGTGCGCGGGGCGATCCTCTCCACCGCGATCTCCAGCGCCCCGCCGACCGGCTCGAGCGTCAGCGCGAGGCCGCCGAGCAGCAGGGCATCGGGCGGCTCGGTGAGCGCGACCAGCGCCTGCGGGGTGGTCAGCGCGGTCGCCGACGTCGCGGCGGTGTAGAAGCGGTACTCGGCCGAGCCGTCCGCGCCGAGATGGGCCAGCGCGAGCGTGGTCGGCAGCGCGGTGGACGCGACGCGCCCGAGGTCGACCCCGTCGGCGGCGAGCGCGGCCCGCAGCATCGCGCCGTAGGCGTCATCGGACAGGGCACCGAGGTAGGCGACCGGCTGCTGCAGCCGCGCGATCGTCCGCGCGACGTTGAACGGGCCGCCGCCCGGATGCGCGCGCAGCTCGCCCGCGCTCCCGCTTCCGCCCCCGTCCCCGGCGACGAGGTCCACGAGCGCCTCCCCGGCGACGACGATCATCCCGGTCTGCCCCGGTGGTCGCGCATGGCCGCCATCTCAGCATGTCCCGCGGGCGCCGCTAGGCGATCCGCCGCAGGCCCTCCGCGAACGTTCGAGCGTTGTCGACGTAGCGCTGGACGGCCGCGTCCTGACCGCCTTCGCGGGCGGCTCCCGGCTTGATGCGGGCCGGAACGCCCATGGCCATCGCGAGCTCGGGGACGATCGTGCCGCGGGTGAGGACCGCCCCGGCGGCGACGACCGCGCCCGCGTGGACGACGACGTCGTGCAGCAGGACCGACATCGAGCCGATCAGGCAGCGGTCCTCGACGACGCACCCCTCGAGGTAGGCGTTGTGCCCCACGACGCAGTCGGCGCCGACGATCGTCGGATGATCGGACCCGATGTGGATGACCGTCCCGTCCTGCACGTTGGTGCGGGCGCCGATCTCGATCCGGTTGTAGTCGGCGCGCAGGACTGCGGTCGGCCACACACTCACGTGCGCGCCCAGGTGCACGTCCCCGATGACCACGGCGTCCGGGTGGACATAGGCCGTCGGGTCGATGGTCGGCTCGAGGTCATGCAGGGCGTAGACGGGCAACGCGGACTCCGAAGCGGAAGGGGCCAGGACGGGCAGCGCCCGATGCTAGAGCGGGGTCTCGGTCCCGCAGAAGCCTTCGAGGTGCTTGTCGATCGCGATGACGCCGACCAGGCGGCCGCCCTCGTCGACGACCGGCACGCGCCGCGATGGAGTGGCGAGCGCGTGGTCGCGGGCCTCGGCGGCCGGGGTCTGCGGGGCGACGAGCGGATCGCGGCGCACGTGCTCGCGGGCGGGTGCGCCGGGATCGGCCTCCGCGGCGGCCAGCTCGTCGGAGCCGATCGCGCCGACGTAGCGCCCGTCGTCCACGAGCACGGCCAGCCGGCGGCTGGAGCTCGTCGCGAAGTAGTCGTGCAGCTCGCCCACGGTCACGTCGGCGTCCAGGGCCGTGAGCGACGGGTGCATGACGTCGGCCGCGGTGCGGCCGTCGACGTCGGCGATCAGGATCTTCGTCATCGCCGATACATCATCGCGGGTCGGCCGCCCGGCGTCCAGGCGACGCCGAAGGCCGACGCGGATGGGTTTCCACCGCCGCCGATCGGTTAGAGGCCGCGGATGCGGATCGTGGTGACCGGGGCGACGGGCAACGTGGGGTCGGCGACGCTGCGCGCGCTGGCCGCCGACGAGCGGGTCGATGAGATCGTCGGGCTGGCGCGACGGCGACCGACGGTCGCGCGGCCGAAGGTCACGTGGGTCGCAGCGGACGTCGTGACCGACGACCTGGAGCCGTTGCTGCGCGGGGCCGACGTCGTGATCCACCTGGCGTGGCTGATCCAGCCGTCACACGACGAGCACGTCACCCACGCCGTCAACGTCGAGGGCTCGCGGCGGGTGCTCGATGCTGCCCGGCGGGCCGGCGTGAAGACGATCGTCGTGGCGTCGTCGATCGGCGCGTACTCGTGGGGACCGAAGGACCGAGCCGTGGACGAGTCGTGGCCGACGAACGGCATCCCGAGCTCGTTCTACGCGCGCCACAAGGCCGAGGTCGAACGGATCATGGACGCCTTCGAGCCGGCCAACCCCGACATCCGCCTCGTGCGGCTGCGGCCCGCGCTGATCTTCCAGCGCTCCGCCGGCAGCGAGATCCGTCGCCTGTTCGCCGGGCCGCTCCTGCCCAACCGGCTCCTGCACCGCCGGCTGCTGGCGGTCGTCCCCGACACGCCCCGGCTCGTGTTCCAGGCGGTGCACGCCGACGACGTCGCCGACGCGTACCGCCGGGCCGCGCTGAACCCGGACGCGCGCGGCGCGTTCAACATCGCCGCCGACCCGGTGCTCGACCCGCCCACGCTCGCGCGGCTGCTCGGCGCCAAGCCGGTCCGCGTCCCCGCCGCCGTGCTGCGCGCCGCGGCGGCCGTGACCTGGCGGCTGCACCTGCAGCCCAGTCCGGAGGGCTGGATCGACATGGCGCTGGCCGTCCCGATCATGGACACCTCGCGCGCGAGGAGGGAGCTCGGCTGGGAACCCGTGCACGACGCCGGCGCGACGCTCCTGGAGCTGCTGGACGGGATGCGCGAGGCGGCGCAGGACGACACCCCGCCGCTGCGGCGCGGGGCCGGCGGGTTCGCCCGCGTCCGCGAGCTGCTGTCGGGCATCGGCGGCCGCGGCTGACGCGTGGCGACCGTCCTGTCGTGGAACGTCGCGGGGCGGGTCAGGAGCGTCGCGGCCCAGGCCGACGCCCTGGCGCAGCGCCCGGTCGACGTCGTCGCGCTGCAGGAGGTCCGTGCCAGCGCCGTGGCGGCGTGGCGCGACGCGCTGCTCGCGCAGGGCTACCCGCACGTCGTGCTCACGCTCCCCGCCGGTGGCGAGGCGCGCCCGCCGCACCGGCGCCTCGGGGTGCTGGTCGCCGCGCGGGAGCCGCTGGAGCTCCTCCCGCAGCTGGAGCTGCCGTGGCCCGAGCGCCACGTGGCGGTCCGGACGCAGCTCGACGGTGCGCGCGTCGAGCTGCACGATCTGCACGCGCCGATCAGCAGCAAGGCGGAGCAGGTCAAGGTGCGCATGCTGGAGACCGTCTACGCGGCGCTGGCTGCGCCCAGCGACGTCCCCCGGATCCTCGTCGGCGACCTCAACACGCCGCGCTACGAGTCGCGCGAGGGCGAGGTGCAGAGCTTCGCGCGGACCCGCGCGGGCAACATCCGCCCCAGCCACGGTGAGCGCCACGACGCGGCGGAGCTCGCGCTGATCGTCGGGCTTCGCGAGCACGGCTACGTCGACGCGTTCCGCGACGTCCACGGCTACGCGCGCCGCGACCGCAGCTGGCTCTACCCCCACGGCAAGACCGGCTACCGCCTCGACCACGTGATCGTCCGCGGGCTGGAGCCCGTCGCCTGCGAGTACGAGCACGGGTGGCGGGACGCCGGGCTGTCCGACCACGCCGCCATCTGGGCGCGGCTGGAGCCACCGGCCGCCGACGGCGGATGACCGGAACGCCGCAGATCTCCTACTGTCCGCTGCCCAGAGAGGAGCGCAAGGGGCCCCGATGACGACGGATCCGTACACCGCGCGCCCGTGGGAGGCGCTACTGGGCGCCGCCACGCCGCGCGCGATCACGCCCGGCCATGACCACGCGCTGGGGATGCTGGCCGCGGCCGTGACCCGCGCACCGGACCGCGTGGCGCTGCGCTTCGCCACCCACGACGGCTCCGGCGGCGGCGCGAACGGCGACGAAGGGGCGCTGACGTTCGCGCAGGTCGACGCGCGCAGCGACGCGCTGGCCGCCGGGCTGCACGAGCTCGGCGTGGGGGCCGGGGATCGCGTCGCGGCGCAGCTGCAGAACGTGGCGCTGTACCCGCTCACGTGCCTGGCGCTGTGGAAGCTCGGGGCAGCCGGCGTCAGCGTCAACGCGATGTACCGGGAGCGCGAGATCGGGCACCTCGTCGGCGACTCCGGCGCAGTGGCGCTGATCTCCGACGAGCCGGCGGCCGTGGGCGCCCTCGCCGGAGTGGGCGGGAGCGCCCCGCGGGCCCGGATCACCACCGCCGACCTGACCGCGCTCGTCGAGGCGCATCGCGGCGCCGCCCCGCCCGCGCGCCCGCCGCTGCACGGCGCCGAACTGGCGATGCTGACCTACACGTCGGGCACGACCGGCCGCCCGAAGGGCGCGATGACCAGCCACGCCAACCTCACGTTCTCGGCCGAGGCCTACACCCGCTTCTTCTCCATCGCCGGCGACGACGAGGTGCTCCTGGCCATCGCCCCGTTCTTCCACGTGACCGGCCTGGTCGCCGGCATCGGAGCCTGGCTGTCGACCGCCGCGACGATGGTGCTTCCGTACCGCTTCGACCCGGCGCTCGCGCTGGAGCTGATCGAGCGCCACCGGGTCACCTGGACGGTCGGCGCGACGACGGCCTTCGTCGCGCTGATGAACGCGCCGGGCGCCGACGCCGCCGATCTCTCCTCGCTGCGTCGCGTGCTCAGCGGTGGCGCGCCGATCCCGCCGTCGGTCGTCGACGAGTTCGCGCGCCGCTTCGGGACGCCGATCGTGCCGGGCTACGGGATGACGGAGACGACGGTCTGCAGCCACGGCGTCCCGCCCGACCGGCGCCCGCCCGTGCACCCGGAGTCCGGCGCGCTGTCGGTCGGCGTCCCGATGGTCCAGACGCAGGCGCGGATCGTCGACGATCACGGCGCGGTCGTCGGCGTCGGCGAGATCGGAGAGCTGCAGGTGCGCGGGCCGTCGGTGATCGACGGCTACTGGCGCGATCCGGCGGCGACGGCGGCCGCGTTCGACGGCGACTGGCTGCGCACCGGCGACATCGCGTCGATGGACGCCGAGGGCTGGTTCTACCTGATGGACCGCAAGCGCGACATGATCATCGCGTCGGGCTACAAGGTCTGGCCCCGCGAGGTCGAGGACGTCCTCTACGAGCACCCGGCGGTGCTCGAGGCGGCGGTCGTCGGGGCGCCCGACGCCTACCGCGGCGAGACCGTCGTCGCGCACGTCGCCCCGCGTCCGGGCATGGAGGTCACCGAGGCCGAGCTCGTCGCCCACTGCCGGGCGCTGCTCGCCGCCTACAAGGTCCCGCGCAGCGTGCAGCTGCGGGCCACGCTGCCCAAGACGGCGAGCGGGAAGATCCTGCGGCGGGAGCTGCGCGGGGAGTAGACGGCGAGGGCGGCGGGCGCCTCGTCGCGGGCGGCTGCGGGCGCAGGTCGTGAAGGTCGCGGCGTCGCGCGTTCACCCAGCGCTGAGGCGGCTGTGCTCCACTGGTCGGCATGTCCGGCCGCCAGACCCTCGCGACCTTGCTGGCGATCGTCGCCGCGCTGTCGGCGGTGATCGGTGCCTGCGCCTGGTCGGTGCGCGACGGCGTGGTGGCGCGACAGGGGTTCGTCGACCACGCGACCGAGGCCCTGGGTCGCGCCCCCGTGCGCGACGCGGTCAGCGCCGAGATCACCGACCAGGTGGTCGCGCGCGTGCCCGCCGGCGTGGTTGCCCGCGACCAGCTCCGCGCGATCGTCGATCGGGCGATCCGCACGCGGACCTTCCGGCGCGCGTTCCGCCGGGGCGCGGGGGACGTCGGCGACGCCCTCTTCTCCACCGGCAGCGGCGGCTCGGCGACGCTGCGGGTCGACCTCGCGGACGTGCTGGCACAGGTCAGCCCGCAGCTGGCCGCGGTGGTCTCGGGCGGCATGGCCGCGCAGCTGGTCACCGTGCGCACCGACAGCCTCCCGATCGACACCAACCGGGCGGGCGGCCTCGTGCGCACGCTCGCCGTCGTCCTGCCCGCGCTCGCCTGCTTCGCGCTGGCGGCCGCGCTCGCCGCGGCGACCGA
>JAOPZL010000227.1 GCA_025964175.1 Solirubrobacterales bacterium | reverse complement strand
TGTAGGCGTCGGTGTCGACCGGCAGCTCGACGCCGTGGTCGAGCAGGTCGGTGATCGCGACGTGGCCGCGCACGAACCAGTCGCCGTTGGCCAGCCGGCGCACCTCGCCGCCGGCGGGATCGGTCTCGTCGTCGATCTCGCCGACGACCTCCTCGATGATGTCCTCGACGGTGACGATCCCGGCGACGCGGCCGTACTCGTCGATGACCACCGCCATCGAGGAGCGCTCGCGCTGCAGGTCGGCGAGCAGGTCGTCCAGCGGCATGGTCTCGGGCACGATCGGGGCGTCGCGCACGACCGACTCGATCGAGGCGTCGGGGCCCTCGGCCATGAGCACGCGGGCCAGCGAGTTGGAGTGGACGATCCCGCGCACGCGGTCCTGGTTCTCGTCCTCGGTGACGACCAGGCGCGTGTGGCCCGAGGAGATGCAGCGCCGCAGCGCGGTCTCGACGTCCTCGGACAGGTCGACGGTGACGACGGCCGGGATCGGCGTCATCACCTGGCGCGCCTCCTGCTCGTGCAGGTGGAAGACGCCCTCGAGCATGCCGGCCTCACCGGTGTCGAGCTGGCCGCCGGTGCGCGACTGCGCGATCAGCACGCGCAGCTCGCCCGGGCTGCCGCCCTCCTCGAACTCGGCGTTCGGATCGATCCGCAGCGCGCGCAGGATGCCGTTGGAGGCGGCGTTCAGGCCGCTGATGAACGGCCGCATCGCGCTGGCGAACCAGTGCAGCGGCGCGGCGACCCGCATCGCCACCGACTCCGCCTTGCCGATCGCATAGATCTTCGGGACCTGCTCGCCGGTCGTCACGTGAAGCGTGGTGACGAGCACGTAGGCGATCGCGATCGAGACCGCGGTGGCCAGCCCGTGCGAGAGCCCGCCGAAGAGCGGCTCGAAGAGGTGGGCGATCGCCGGCTCGCCCAGGAAGCCGATGCCCAGCGAGGCGAGTGTGACGCCGAACTGACAGGCCGAGAGCGACTGGTTGAGGTCGTCGAGCTGGGCCAGCGCGCGCTTGGCGCCGGGCCGGCCGTCGTTGGCCAGCTCCTCGAGGCGGGAGCGCTTCGCGCGCACCAGGGCGAACTCGGCGGCGACGAAGAACCCGTTGGCCAATACGAGCAGGACAATGGCGACGATGGAGAGCGCCGTCACTGGGGGGCCGCCCAAGCGGCCTGGCTACTTCGGTGTGGGTCGTCGTTCATCGGAAGGGCGATCCGGTGGCGAGAGTAGCAACGTGCGTCGTCGGCGCTGGCATCCTCCCCGCAGGAGTACCCACCCCAGCGCGGCCCACGCGGCCCCATAGGACCGCGGGCACCGCCGGCTACAGCTTGTCGATGCGGTCGGCCAGCGACCGGTCGGCATCGGTGATCGCACCGGCCGAGTGGGTCGACAGCGTCAGCTTCACCTGGTTCCAGTCGTGGACCAGGATGTCGGGGTGGTGCCCGACGGCCTCGGCGAGCTTGGCGATCTCGTTGACGAACACCATCGCCCGGGCGAAGTCGGTGAACTCGAAGTCCTGGACCAGAGCGTTCTCTTCCTCACGCCACGCCATACCATTCCTCCTGTGCGAATCGTGTCCCTCGTCCCCCACGCCACCGAGCTGCTGTTCGCGCTCGGCCTGGGCGACCAGGTCGTGGGCGTCACCCACGAGTGCGACCATCCTACGGCCGCCCTCGAGCTCCCGCACGTGACCACCGACCGCCTGCCGGCGGACCTCTCGGCGGCGCAGATCGACGCCGCGGTGCGCGAGCGCACCGAGAAGGGCGAGGCGATCTACGACCTCGACACCGAGCTGCTGGCCGAGCTCGAGCCCGACCTGATCGTCACCCAGGCGCTGTGCCCCGTCTGCGCCGTCTCCTACGAGGACGTGCAGGCGATCGCCAAGCGCATGAAGCCCGAGCCGTTCGTGCTCGCGCTGGACCCCACGACGTTCGGCGAGACGATCGGGGACATCCGCACCGTCTCCGACGCCACCGGGGCCAAGGAGGGCGCGTTCCTGCTCATCGCCTCCATCGCCAAGCGCGTCAAGGCGGTCGAGCGGGCGCTGGAGGGCGTCGAGCCGGTCCCCGTCGCGGCGATCGAGTGGCTGGACCCCGTCTTCGCGGCCGGCCACTGGACGCCGCAGCTGATCGAGATGGCGGGCGGCTACGACGTCCTCGGCCTTCCCGGCGAGCGCTCCGAGCAGGTCACGTGGGAGCTCGTCGCCGCGGCGCAGCCCGAGGTCGTCGTCTGCATGCCGTGCGGATACGACCTGGTCCGCGCCCACGAGGAGGCCGAGGCCCACGCGAAGCAGTTGGCGACCGTCGGCGCCCGGCGGGTCGTCGCCGTCGACGCGGCGGGCACGTTCTCGCGTCCCGGACCGCGCCTGATCGACGGCCTCGAGCTCCTCGCCCACGTGCTGCACCCCGATCGCGTGCCCGAGGCGCCCGGGGTCGCCCTCGACGTCGAGGGCGCCGTGCTCCTGGGCTAGAGGTGCGGTGAGCCGAGGCCGGCGGACCCGGCCACCACGATCGCCGCGACGATGGACACCACGGAGATCACCCCGCAGGCGACGAACGCGAGCGACGGCTGACGCATCTTCTGCGCCTGCTGGAAGGCCAGCGCGCACAGCGAGCCGGCGACCAGCCCGCCGATGTGGCCGCCGATCGACACCCCATTGAGGACCAGGCCCAGGGCCAGGTTCAGCACGATCAGCCACCCGATGCCGGCCCGGAACGGGTCGATCCCGCGGCTGCGCAGCTCGAAGAAGGCGAAGCCCATGAGGCCGAACACGGCACCGGACGCGCCGAGCGTCACCGCGTGCGGCTCGAGCAGCAGCGCGCCGAACGACCCGCCGAGCAGTGCGGTGAAGTAGACGGCGAGGAAGCGCACGGTGCCGATCACCGGCTCGAGCATCTGCCCGAGGATCCACAGCAGGTACATGTTGAACCCGATGTGGATGAACGACTCGTGCAGGAAGCCGCTCGTGATCAGGCGCCAGTAGTCGCCCTCGGCCACGCCGACGAAGTGCGGGGCGGCGAACGTGCCGCCGTCGGGCAGGCGGCCGATCAGCGAGAGGTGCTCGATGAGGGGGCCGCTGACCCCGCCGGTCAGCCCGCCCCCGCCCGTCGCGATCTCCAGCAGGTACATCACGACGTTGATGGCGATCAGCGCCTTCGTCGCCTGAGCGGCGGCCGCGCCCGCGCCGCGCAGCGTCTGCGCGGTGCGCGTCTTCGTCGTCTGTCGCGAGCACTCGGGGCAGCGCATGCCGACGGGGGTCGGCGTCATGCAGTCGGGGCAGATCGCGCGATCGCACGAGGAGCAGGAGACGCCGGTCTCGCGGTCGGGATGGCGGTAACAGGTGGCCATGAGGGGGTCAGCGACGATAGCGGCGCCGGCTTCGGAGCACCTAAGGCGCCCGCGAGCCGCCAGCTTCCTACTGTTGCTGCTCCGTCGGTCGGATGAGGACCTCGTTGATCGCCACGCGCCGCGGGCGGGTCACGACGTAGTGGATCGCGTCGGCGATGTCCTCGGCCTCCATGCGCTCCATGGCGGCGAACCGCTTCATCGCCTGCTCGGCGATCTCGGGGCGCAGATGGTCGGCCAGCTCGGTGGCGACCGCGCCGGGCTCGACGAGCGAGACGCGGACGTGGCGCTGGGTGACCTCCTGGCGCAGCGACTCGCTGAACGCGCCCACCCCATGCTTGGTCAGGTTGTAGACGCCGGAGCCCTCGCGGGCGACGCGACCGGCGACCGAGCTGATGTTCACCAGGTCGGCCACGCGGCGCGGCTCCTGCTCGGCGGCGGCCAGCAGGTGCCGCAGCGCGGCGTGGGCGACGTACAGCAGCCCCTGGACGTTGAGCGCGACCATCCGGTCCCACTCCTCCACGGGCGCGTCGACGATCGGGCCGAGCAGCATGACGCCCGCGTTGTTGATGACGGTGTCCAGCCGGCCGAGCTCGCGCACGGTGGACTCCACGGCGTCGATCGCCTGCTGCTGGTCGGTCACGTCGACCTCCAGCGCCAGCGCCCGTCCGCCGTCGGCCTCGATGCGCGCGACCAGCTCGTCGAGCCGGTCCTTGCGGCGCGCGGCGACCGCGACCGCCGCGCCGGACGCGGCCAGCGCCCGCGCCGTCGCCTCGCCGATCCCCGACGACGCGCCCGTCACCAGCGCGACCGTTCCCTCGAGTGTCTCTCCCATGGAGGAGAGGCTACGC
>JAOPZL010000130.1 GCA_025964175.1 Solirubrobacterales bacterium | reverse complement strand
GCGGACCGGATGTCGAGGCTCTGGCTCGGCGACGCGCCCGTCACGTCGCCGCGCGGGTCGACCGTCGAGACCGTGCCCGCCATGCCGGTCGCGGGCGCACCGAGCGCGATGCCCGCGACGACCGCCGCGGCCAGCGCCCGCATCGAGAGTGAGCTCATGTCGCCTAGCGTGCCAACGTTCGCTCCGCCATCGGGCAGAGCCAGGTCCACTCCCGAGGGGGAGCCAGCTCCCCTGCACAGGTCGCTGGCCCCCGGATCGAGACACGAACGTCTGTTCCGTCCGGAAGGCTGTGCGGCGCGGGCGGCGGGCATCTCTGTCGATAGAGATCCAACACCCGGTTTGGCCGAATCCCGCAGAGAGCGGCGCGCGTCTCGGGACCATCTTGGGACCAAGTTCGACGCCCGTCGTACCTCCCGAAACGCAAAAGGCCCGCAAATGCAGGCCTTTCACGATGCCGGAGGAGGGACTCGAACCCCCGACACGCGGATTATGATTCCGCTGCTCTAACCGACTGAGCTACTCCGGCGGGGGACGGAGAGTGTAGTCACCCGCCGTCCTGGTTCGTCGTCAGGCCCCGGCGCTGAACTCGTCGGGGTTGGGGCCGAGGCGCTCGCCGGCGTCCAGCGCGGTGATCTTCGCGATGTCGTCGTCGTCCAGTTCGAAGTCGAACACGTCGAGGTTGGACGCGATTCGCGCCGGGGTCACCGACTTCGGGATGACCACGTTGCCGATCTGGATGTGCCAGCGCAGGATGATCTGTGCGGCGTTCTTGCCGTGCTTCTCGCCGAGCTCGGCGAAGATCGGGTGGTCGAGCAGGTCGCCGCCCTGGGCCAGCGGGCTGTACGCCTCCGTGAGGATCCCGTGCTCGGCGTGGAAGGCGCGCAGCTCGGACTGCTGGAGCTGCGGGTGCAGCTCGATCTGGTTGACGGCCGGCGTGATCTCGGTCTCCTGCAGCAGCCGCTGGAGGTGGGGGACCTGGAAGTTGGAGACGCCGATCGCCCGGGCGCGACCATCGGCGCGGATCTGCTCCATCGCCTTGTACGTGTCGACGTAGCGGTCGGCCGACGGAACGGGCCAATGGATCAGGTACAGGTCGATGTAGTCGAGGCCGAGGCGCTGCAGGCTCTGGTCGAACGCGGCGAGCGCCGGCTCGAAGCCCTGGTCGGCGTTCCACAGCTTGGTGGTGACGAAGAGCTCGTCGCGCGCGACGCCGGACTCCGCGATCGCCTGTCCGACGCTCTCCTCGTTGCGGTACGCGGCGGCGGTGTCGATCAGCCGGTAGCCGACCTCGATGGCGGTCTTGACGGCGTCGCGGGTCGTGTCGCCGGGGTCGACCTGGAAGACGCCGAACCCGAGCTGCGGGATGTCCGCGCCGGTGTTCAGCGTCAGGGTGGGGACGTTCGAAGTCGAGGGCATTCCCGTGGTCTACCCGGCGTGCGAACGGACATGAGGGCCCGAGGCGCGGACCCGACAGACGGGTGGGTTCAGCTGCGACAGGGAGCGCAGACGCCGTGCACGACCGTGTCGGCGCGCTCCGGGTCATAGCCGGCGGCGCGGGCCGCGGCGATGAGCGCGGCCTCGTCGACGGGGGCTTCGATGTCGGTGACGCGGCCGCAGCGCGTGCAGACGACGTGGTGGTGGGGGTGGGTGCGCGGGTCGTAGAGGATCGCTCCGCCGCCGGCGCTGACGCGGCGAACCGAGCCGAGCTCCTCGAGCAGATCGAGTGTCGCGTAGACCGTCGGCAGCGAGACGCCGGGGAGGCGATCGGAGACCGCGGTCAGGACCTGCTCGGCCGTGACGTGGGTGTCGAGCTCGCGCACGACGCGGGCGATCGTCAGCCGCTGGGGCGTGACGCGCTGGCCGCGCTCACGCAAGGCCGCGCACAGCGCGTCCTCGGGAAGCTTGAAGTCCACAACATCCGACATACTCCAAAGCCTAGCAAGCAGTGCACAAGCGTTAGGCAACAGTTATTTTGAGGTCGTTGTTATAGTGGCTCACATGTCCTCGCCCCTCGAGCCGTCAATCGACACGGACGACCTGCGTCCGCCCAGCCCTGCTGAGGCCCGCTACCTCGAGGTCATGGGCCGTTTGGGCCGCGGAAGCGGCCCCGTTGCCGGCGCCGCCATCGCGCGTCAGCTCGGGCTATCCGCGCCGACCGTGCACGAGATGCTCCGCCGCCTCGAGACGGACGGGTTCATCCAGCGCGCCGAGGGCCGCGGCTGGCTGATGACCGACATGGGGCGCCGCCAGGCCGACGCCGTCCGTCGTCGTCGCCGCGTCGTCGAGCACTTCCTGCGCTCCGTGCTGAGCGTGCCCGAGGACGAGGTCGCCGTCGAGGCCGACGCACTCCTCACCGCCGTCTCGCCGCAGCTCGAGGATCGCCTGCGTGCCGCGAGCTGGCCCGGCGAGCGCCCGTGCGGGGAGCTCGCCGTGCGCACTGAGCGCCCGCCGCGCTTCGCGCCCGCCGCCGCGCGGCGCCCGTAGAACATTCGTCCAGCCGGGGCTCATTCGGCTGGAACGATTTGAGGTAGACGCTTCCGGAGCCGACGTTGCGGGTGTGAGGGTTTCTGATCTCTCCAGCGGCTCGCTGCTCAGCTCCGGATCGTGGCGTGCGCCCACGTATGCGGCGGGCGCCACCAACCCCTACGTCCTGGCGACCTCCGCCGACGGCGCGGACCTGCGGGCGGCGGCGTCGCCCGGGGACCTTGCGGTCCTGAAGCGGCTGCTGGGCGCGGGCAAGGGGTCCTCCGGCTCCGGCGACCTGCTGAGCGACGTCACCAACGGCCAGTACGGGGCCGACAACCTGCCCGACACGCTGGCCGTCCGCAGCGGCCCTGCCGTCACGCCGCTCTACGCGGGCGGCTACGACGTCGTGGGCTACGCGGACGCCGTCGGGAGCAGCGCGACGTTCTTCGGCACCGGTGGACCCGGCGAGTACGCCAAGGGGGTGGCGATCACCTACGGCTCGACCGCATCGGCGACCTCGCGCGACACCTTCACGCGCAACGCCATGAGCTACCTCACCGAGCACCTGATCGACAGCCAGGACGCCGACGGGCGCTGGTCGCGTCCGACGCTTGACGTGCGCGTGTAGCTCGCGACTCACGACGAACGACGCACGGAACACACGCGGAAGTCCCAAGATCCACGCGCGTTCGGGTCGGCCGCGGGATGCCTGTACTAGCGTCCCGCCCGTGCCCACCGATCTCTCTCGCGCCGTCGAAACCGTCATCCGTCGCTGCCTGGCCGTCCAGCCCGGCGAGGAGGTCGTCATCGTCGGCGATCGCTCCACCGCTGACATCGCGGCCGCGCTCCGGGACGAGGCCGAGCGTGCCGGCGCCGACGCCACCCTTGCGCTGACCACGGCCCGTGACGTGGACGGTGCCGAGCCACCCGACGCGATCGCGGCCGCACTCGCCGCGTCGGACGTCTTCATCGCTCCCACCGCGTGGTCGATCTCCCACACGCAGGCGCGCAAGCGCGCGAGCGAGGCAGGCGCGCGTGGCGCGACGATGCCGCACGTCACCGCCGACATGCTGTCGCGCCTGATGGCTGCCGACTTCGACCTCATGGGCGGGCGCTCGCGCGCGATCGCGCGGCTGCTGACCGAGGCCGACAGCGCGCACGTCACGTGCCCACGCGGCACCGATCTGACGCTGGATCTGACCGGCCGCTCGGGGATCGGCGATGACGGCGACCTGTCCGCGCCCGGCGCCTTCGGCAACCTCCCCTGCGGCGAGGGCTTCATCGCGCCGGCGGGCGGCGACGGCGTGCTCGTCGCCTCCAGCCTGGCGGCGATCGGGCTGGCCGACCCGCCGGCGCGGCTGACCGTCGAGCGCGGCCGGCTGGCTTCGGTGGAGGGCGCTGAGGGCGAGCTGCTGTGGCAGAAGCTCACCGCCGCCGGCGAGCTGGGCACCAACCTGGCCGAGCTGGGCGTGGGGACCAACGAGCGCGCCGGGCTGACCGGCAACGTGCTCGAGGACGAGAAGATGCTGGGCACCGTCCACGTTGCGTTCGGGGCCAGCGCGGCGATCGGCGGAACCGTCGCGGTGCCCGTGCACCTCGACGTCGTCGTCCTCGACGCGACGCTGACGATCGGCTCGACGACGGTGCTCCAGGCGGGAGAGCTGGTGCTGTGACCGACCAGCTGATCGCCGTGCCCAACGTGTCCGAGGGACGCGATCCGCTGGTGCTGGCCACGATCGGCGACGCGTTCGCGCGGGCCGGTGGGCGCGTGCTCGACGTCCACGCCGATCCCGATCACCACCGGTCGGTCTTCACGGTCGCGGCGGCGCCGGGGCGGTTGGCGCACGTGCTCCTTGCGGGCGCGCGCGAGGCGGTGCAGCTCATCGACATCTCCGATCATCCCGGGATCCACCCGCACATCGGAGCGGTGGACGTCGCCCCGATCGTGCATGTCACGCCCGAGCAGCGCGGGGCCGCGGTGGCGGAGGCGCTGGTGCTCGGCGACCTGCTCGGGGCCGAGCTGGACCTGCCGGTGCTGCTCTACGGCGCGCTCGCCGCGGGACGCACGCGCGCGCAGCTGCGGCGTGGGGGAGTGGCGGCGCTGACGCAGCGGATGGCCACGGGTGAGGTCGCGCCGGACTTCGGGCCGCCGGCGCCGCACCCCACCGCGGGCGCGACGCTCGTCGCCGCCCGACCGCCGCTCATCGCCTTCAACCTCGAGCTGGCACCGCCGGCGACGCTGCAGGATGCCCGGCGCATCGCGGCCGCGATCCGCGAGGGCGGCGTCGACGGCCTTCCCGGGCTGCGCGCGATCGGGCTCACCCTGCCCGCCCGCGGCGGGGTCGCACAGGTGTCGATGAACGTGGAGGATCACCTCGCGCTGCCGCTGGCGCGCGTCGTGGAGGCGGTGCGCGCGCACGCGCCGGTCGCGGAGGCCGAGGTCATCGGGTTGCCGCCCCGCGCGGCATTCGCCGGGTTCCCCGAGGACCTGCCGGTGCGCAATCGCCGCACCCTCGAGGAGGCGCTCGGCGATGCTGCCTGACGGCGGTCTGACAATCGACGCCATGGGAGGGGACGCGCGCCGATACGCTAGGTCCATGGCCCAGACGAAGCGCCGGCGCACGAAGCATCGCGGCAACGCTGCAGGAATGGTGGAGGCGCGCGGGCGGACGGGCCGCAAGCTCACGCCCGAGGAGAAGAAGCCGACCGGCGGGAAGGGCTCCGCGCGCACCAACCAGCGCGCCAACCGGTACGAGAACCCTCCGACGTGGAAGGCCGCGGTCAACCGCGCCGCCATCGCCGTCGTGTTCTTCGCGGTGCTGATCATCCTCATCTTCAAGCAGCCGATCGCCAACGCCATCGCGCTCGCCGGCGTGATGCTGCTGCTGTACGTCCCGATGGGCTACTACACCGACCTGTACATGTACCGCCGCTACCAGCGAAAGCTCGCGGAGGCGCGCAAGTGAGCCTGGACGTCCAGATGCTCACCGTCGGTCCGATCCAGGAGAACGCCTACCTGTTTCGGGCCGCCGGCAGCGACCGTGCCCTGCTCGTCGACCCGGGTGAAGAGCCCGAGCGCCTGCTCGCGGTCATCGACCAGCTGGGCGTCAAGCTCGACGCGATCCTCCTGACGCACACGCACTTCGACCACGTCGGAGCCGTCGCGCCCGTCGCCCGCGCGACCGGTGCGCCGGTGTACGTCCCCGAGCTCGAGAAGCACGTGCTCGCCGACATCAACTCCTACGTCCGCTTCGCCGGCTTCGGCCCCTACGAGGACTGGGACGCCGAGGAGACCGTCGCCGGCGGCGAGCGGCTCCAGCTCGCCGGCCTGGAGATCGACGTCCACTTCACCCCGGGTCACAGCCCCGGGCACGTCACCTACGCCATCGTCGGCGAGAACACCCTGTTCTCCGGCGACGTCCTCTTCCAGGGCTCCGTTGGCCGCGTCGACCTGCCCGGCGGGGACTGGCCCACGCTGGCCGCCTCCATCCAGGGACTCCTGGACGCCTACGACGACGAGACGCTCGTGCACCCCGGCCACATGGGCATCACCACGCTGGGCGCCGAGCGCGCGACGAACCCGTTCCTCGCCGAGCTCACCTCCAAGTGAGCCCCAAGATCCAGGCGCCGCGCGGCACGCAGGACGTGCTGCCAGAGCAGGCTGCGGCCCGCGCCGTCCTCGAGGAGCGCGCCCGCGAGGTGTTCGAAGCCGCCGGCTACGAGCGCATCGAGACGCCGATCTTCGAGCACACCGAGCTCTTCTCCCGCGGCGTCGGCGAATCCACCGACATCGTCCAGAAGGAGATGTACACGTTCCAGGACGGCGGCGGACGCTCGCTCACGCTGCGCCCCGAAGGCACCGCCGCCGTCAGCCGTGCGTACACCGAGCACGGGATGCACAAGCTCCCGCTGCCCGTGAAGCTCTGGTACTTCGGCCCGTTCTTCCGCTACGAGCGCGCCCAGGCCGGCCGCTACCGCCAGTTCTGGCAGATCGGGATCGAGGCGCTCGGCGCCGAGGATCCCGCCGTGGACGCCGAAGCGATCCTGCTCCTCGTCACGCTGCTGCAGTCCGTTGGAGCGCGTGGCGTCAAGGTCAAGGTCTCCAGCCTCGGACGCCTCGAGTCGCGCGCCGTCTACCGCGACGCGCTGCAGACGCACCTGCGCGCCAACGAGGACAGGCTCAGCGATGAGGTCCGCGGCCGCATCGACCTCAACCCGCTGCGCGCGTTCGACTCCGACCACCCCGGCACCCAGGAGGTCATGCGCGACGCGCCGCTGCTGCGCGACTTCCTCGACCCCGAGGACGCCGAGCACTTCGCCCAGGTCCTCGCGCTGCTGGACGCCGCCGACGTCCCCTACGAGGTCGACCCGACCCTCGTGCGCGGGCTGGACTACTACTCGCGCACCGTCTTCGAGGTCCACTCCACCGAGCTCGGCGCTCAGTCCGCGCTCGGCGGGGGCGGCCGCTACGACGGCCTCGTCGAGCAGATCGGCGGCCCGCCGACCCCCGGGATGGGATGGGCGGCCGGCGTCGAGCGCATCCTGCTCGCCGGTGGCGCGCCGCCGCACGCGCCCGCGCCCGTCGACCTGCTCGTCGGCGGTCCCGTCGGGCCCGAACAGTTCCGCCTCGTCGCCGACGCGCGCCGCGCCGGGCTGCGGGCCCAGCTCGACCTCGCCGGTCGCTCGCTCAAGGGCGTCCTCAAGCAGGCCAATCGGCTCGACGCCCGCTACGTTGCCTGGATGGACGACGACGGACACGCCCAGCTGAAGGACATGCAGACCGGCGAGCAGCTCACCGCCCCCGATACCGACGCGGTGATCCGCGACGTCCTGCGAGGTCCTGGACTGTGAAGCCGCCTGCCGCCAACCGCTTCCGCGACACGTGGGCGGGCGAGGTCGACGCCTCCCGCGCCGGCGACGTGCTGCGCGTCAGCGGCTGGGTCCATCGTCGTCGTGACCACGGCGGCCTGATCTTCATCGACCTGCGCGACCGCTCCGGCCTGCTGCAGCTCGTCTTCCACCCGGAGGCCTCCGGCGCCGCCTTCAAGGCCGCCGAGGACCTGCGCTCCGAGCACGTCATCTCCGTGGCGGGCACGCTCGTCGAGCGCGCGCCCGGCAACGCCAACCCGAACATCCCCACCGGCGGCGTCGAGCTGCAGGTCACCGAGATGGACGTGCTCGCCTCCGCCGAGACGCCCCCGTTCCCGGTCGACGAGGAGGGGCCGATCGACGAGAACACCCGCCTCAGCAACCGGGTGATCGACCTGCGCCGCGAGTCCATGCGCGACGCGCTGCTCCTGCGCGACGCGATCACGCGCGAGATGCGCAGCGTGCTCGCCGAGAACGACTTCGTCGACATCGAGACGCCGATCCTCACGCGCTCCACGCCCGAGGGCGCTCGCGACTTCCTCGTGCCCTCGCGGATGCAGCCCGGCAAGCTCTACGCGCTGCCGCAGTCGCCCCAGCTGTTCAAGCAGCTGCTGATGGTGGGTGGCTTCGAGCGCTACTTCCAGATCGCCCGCTGCTTTCGCGACGAGGACCTGCGCGCCGACCGCCAGCCCGAGTTCACCCAGCTCGACATCGAGATGTCCTTCATCGAGGAGGACGACGTCATCTCGCTCATGGAAGGCCTGATGGAGCGCGTCTTCGCCATCAGCGGCTTCCCCGTCCCGCCGACCCCGTGGCCGCGGATGGGCTACGACGAGGCGATCCTGCGCTTCGGCACCGATCGCCCCGACATGCGCTTCGGCATGGAGATCCACGACATCTCCTCGGTGCTGCGCTCCAGCGAGTTCCAGGTCTTCCGGTCCGTCCTGGACTCCGGCGGCGTCGTGCGCGGCATCAACGTCGGCCCGCGCGAGACCCCGCGCAAGGAGCTCGACGACCTCACCGAGCAGGCCAAGCGCGGCGGAGCCAAGGGCCTCGTCTGGGCGTTCGTCCAGGCCGGCGGCGTCTGGCGCTCGCCGATCGCCAAGTTCCTCTCCGACGAGGAGATGGCGGACGTCTCGTCGGCGCTCGGAGCCTCCGAAGGCGACCTCCTGCTGATCGTCGCCGATCGCGCGAAGGTCGCCGCCGACGTCCTCGGCACGCTGCGCCTGCGCCTCGGCAAGATCGCCTCCCACGCGCCCACGCACGTCCCGCTGTGGGTCGTCGACTTCCCGATGTTCGAGTACGACGAGGTGGAGAACCGCTTCGACGCGATCCACCACCCGTTCACCGCGCCGCTCGGCGACCTCGACGACCCCGCGTCGCTGCGCTCCCGCGCGTACGACCTCGTGGTCGACGGCTCCGAGCTCGGCGGCGGCTCGATCCGCATCCACGACCCCGCGGTGCAGTCGCGGATCTTCGAGATCCTCGGCATCAGCGCCGAGGAGGCCCAGGCCCGGTTCGGCTTCCTGCTCGACGCGCTCAAGTACGGCGCGCCGCCGCACGGCGGCATCGCCATGGGCCTGGACCGCGTCGCCGCGATCATGGCCGGGCGCGACTCGATCCGCGACGTCATCGCCTTCCCCAAGACGGCCAGCGGCAGCGACCCCCTCACCGGCGCGCCGGCCGAGGTCGACGAACGCCAGCTGCTCGAGCTCGGGCTCAAGCTCGCGTAGGCGCCGGCCGCGGGCTCGGCGACCGCCGGAAGCGCACCTCCGAAGACCGCGGCGAAATTCCTAGACTCCGTGGGGATGGCCGACGAGCGCTTCGAGGAGTACCTGCGCGCCGCACGCGGACACCGGCCCGACGGCGCCTTCAGCGGTGCAGCCGGCGGGGCGGCGTGCGGCGACCTCGTGCGCGTCTCGGTGCTCGTCCGCGGTGACCGGATCGCCGACGCCGGATGCGACGCCTCCGGCTGCGGCGCCGCCCAGGCCGCCGCGTCCGCGGCGGTCGAGCTCGTGCGCGGTGAGACGGTCCTGAACGCCGCGCGGGTCAGCGCCGCGGCGATCGCCGAGGAGCTCGGCGGGCTCAGCCCCGGGAAGCTCCACGCGGCCGAGCTCGCCTGCGACGCGCTGCACCGCGCGCTCGGCGCCGCCGTTCGCTGCGACGCGTCCTCGCCCGTGGTGCCCGGCCGCCTGCTCGTCGCGATGAGCGGCGGCGTGGACTCCGCGGTGGTCGCGCTGCGCGGCGGCGACGATGCGGTCGCCGTCACGCTCGAACTGTGGTCCTCGCCCGAGAACGACGCCGAGCGCTCCTGCTGCTCGGCCGACGCCGTCCGCCACGCCCGTGCCCTCGCGCACCGCATGGGGATGGCCCACTTCACCCTCGACCTGCGCGAGGAGTTCCGCGCCGGCGTCGTCGAGCCGTGGCTGGCCGAGCACGAAGCCGGGCTGACGCCCAACCCGTGCGTGCGCTGCAACGGCTCGGTGCGCCTGGACGCGATGCTCGACTTCGCCGACCGCATCGGCGCGGAGGCCCTCGCCACCGGGCACTACGCCCGCGTCTCCGACGACGGCCTGCTGCGCGCGGCGGTCGACGGCTCCAAGGACCAGAGCTACGTCCTCGCCGCGCTTCCGCGCGACGCGCTGGCGCGCATGCGCTTTCCGCTCGGCGAGCTCACGAAGGTCGAGGTCCGCGAGCTGGCGGCCGAGGCGAAGCTCTCCGTGGCCAAGAAGCCCGACTCCCAGGACCTGTGCTTCCTCGCCGGGACCGGCCGCGCCGCGTTCCTCGCCCGCCACGGCGGCCTGAACGCGCAGCCGGGCGCGATCCTCGACACCGGCGGGGCACGCGTCGGCACCCATGCGGGGTACGCGGACTACACGATCGGGCAGCGCAAGGGGCTGGGGATCGGCGGCGGCATCCCGCGCTACGTCGTCTCCAAGGACGCGGCGACGAACGTCGTCGTCGTCGGCGATCGCGAGGACCTGGCCACGCGCCGCGTCGTGCTGCGCGATCTGCGCCTGCATCGGCCCGCCGAGGAGGTGCGGACCGTGCGTCTGCGCTATCGCTCGCGGCCGGTAGCGTGCCGCCTGGACGGCGACGCGGTCGAGCTCGAGGAGCCGTTCGACGGCGCCGCGCCCGGCCAGGCCGCCGTGCTCATGGCCGGGGACGTCGTGCTCGGCCACGCCACGATCGCCTGACCGCGGCCCGGATGCGGTCGGCCGGCGGACCCGCCTGCAACGCAGCCGCCCGCCAATCGACCAGCCGATGAGCTAGAACTGCCGGGGATGGCCCGTCGACGTTCGCGCGCGCGCTCGCGCTCCCACTACCTCGTTCCGCGATCACGGGCCGGCTCCGTCCTGCTCGGGAGCGGACGCTCCAGCCGCCGCGGCGGTCTCGGCGGACGGGGGCGTCGCGGCTTCGGCCGGTTCCTCGCGCTGCTCGTGCTGCTCGGAGCCGTCGCCGGGATCGCCTACTTCGTCCGGGACTCCCAGCAGAGCTCGGGGACCGACGATCGGCGAGCGGCCGCCCAGAAGTTCGTCGCCGCCTGGGGCAAGGGCGATCGCGGCGGGATGTACGCCGCGCTGACGCCCACGTCGCGGGCCGCGATGACCCAGGACGACTTCGACTCCTCCTACTCGAGCGCGTACAAGACGGCCGGCGTCGACCGGATCCGGGTCGGGACGATCGCCCGCGAGACGCAGGGGACCATCTCCGTCCCCGTGGCCGCGGCGACGAAGGACTTCGGCACACTGCGCGGGACCGTCACGCTCCCCGTCACCGGCGAGAAGGGCGATGCCGGGGTGGTGTGGAACGCCGAGATGCGCCTGCCCGGCCTGCGCCGCGGGGAGACCGTGCGGCTGCGCAGCGCCGCCTCGCCGAGGCAGGGCGAGATCCTCGCCGCCGACGGAACGCGGCTGGACGCCACCGGCCTGGGCGCGTCGATCGCCGGCTCCTCGGGCGCCACGCCGACCGGGCTGAACCGCGTCTACGCCGATCGGCTCAACGGGCACGGCGCGCAGACGCTGCGCTTCGGCAAGCGGTCCATCGCGAAGACCAAGGCGGTGGGCGGCCGGTCCGTGCGCACCACGCTGCGCCCCGCGCTGATGACGACGGCCACCGCCGCGCTGGGTGGCAAGCTCGGCGGGGTCGCGGTCATCCGCCCGCGTGACGGCGCGATCCTCGCGCTCGGCGGGCTCGCCGTCTCCGCCCCGCAGCCCCCCGGTTCGACCTTCAAGATCATCACGCTCGCCGCTTCGCTGGAGGACGGGATCGCCAAGCCGAGCTCGACCTACCCGGTCCGCACGGCGGCGACGCTGTCGGGCGTCAAGCTGACCAACGCGTCGAGCGAGATGTGCGGCGGGACGCTGACCCGCTCGTTCGCCGACTCGTGCAACTCCGTCTTCGCTCCGCTGGGCGCCAAGCTCGGGGCCAAGAAGCTCGTCGCCGCAGCTGAGGCCTTCGGGTTCAACGAGGAGCTCCCGCAGATCCCGGCGCTGAAGATGTCGTCGATCGGCCCGGCGGGCAAGCTCACCGACGACCTCGCCGTCGGCGCCGCCGCCATCGGGCAGAACACCGACCTCGCGACGCCGCTGGCCATGGCCTCGGTCGGCGCGACGATCGCCCTGGACGGGAAGCGCGCCCGGCCGCGGCTCACCACGCTGGAGAAGGTCAAGCGCACGCGCGCGGTCTCGACCAGGACCGCCCACGCGGTGCGCGCGATGATGATCGACGTCGTGAACTCGGGGACCGGGACCTCCGGGGCGATCTCCGGCGTCACGGTCGCGGGCAAGACGGGGACCGCCGAGCTGAAGCCCAACTCGACGGACCCCAAGGACGCCGACGCGTGGTTCGTCGCGTTCGCCCCGGCCGAGAACCCGAAGGTCGCGGTCGCCGTGATGCTCGTCGGAGCCGGCTTCGGCGGGACCACCGCGGCACCCATCGCGCGACGGGTGCTGCAGGCGGCGCTCGCCGGATAGGGCTCGGTCCTAGGCGGCGGGAACGAGCTTCTTCAGCAGGGCGCCCGCGCGCTGCACCTGCTCGAGGTCGTACACCTCGGCCATGTTGAAGACCAGGCCATCCAGACCGGCGTCGAGGTAGGCCTGGATCTCCTCGCCGACGGAGTCGACGTCACCGGCGGTGATCATGGCGGCGGCCCGGGCCGGATCGGGCGCGGCGGCGACCCGCGCGTCCTTGACCTTCTGCGCGGACTCGTGGTCCTCGTGGACGATCAGCGTGCCCAGGCGGGTCTTGGTGATCTCCGCGGGATCGCGGTTGAACGTCTCGCAGTGGCCTTGCAGGACGCCGACGAGATGGCGGATGCGGTCGACGTCGCCGAACAGGTTGGAGCCGTCGGCGTACTGCGCGACCATCCGCAGCGTCTTCTTCTCGCCGCTGCCGCCGATCATGATCGGGATGTCGCCGCGGATCGGAGGCGGGTTGTTGTAGACCTCGTGGATCCGGTAGTACTCGCCCTCGAAGGAGGGCTGATCCTCCGTGAACATGGCCCGGAAGATCTGCAGCGCCTCCTCGAGGCGCTCGAAGCGCTCCTTCAGCGGCGGGAAGTCGTAGCCGAAGGCGATGTGCTCGGCCTCGAACCAGGCGGCGCCGATGCCGAGGACCGCGCGCCCGCCGGAGAGGACGTCGATCGACGTGGTCACCTTGGCCATGAAGGCCGGATTGCGATACGTGACGCCGCCGACCATCAGACCGAGGCTCACGGTCTTCGTGCGGGCGGCGAGCGCGGCGAGGACGGTGTTGCCCTCGAGCATCCACTCGTCCATCGTCCCGACGCCGGGGATCTGGTTGAGGTGGTCCATCACCCAGACCGAGTCGAAGCCGGAGGACTCGGCGGTCGTGGCGATCTCGGTGAGCTTGTCCAGCAGGCCGGCGGGCTCCACCCCGGGGAGGTTGAAGTACGGGATCTGCAGACCGATTCGGGTGGGAGTAGGAGGCATCCTCCGGTTATACCCGAGGTGGGCCGGAACTACGTGAAGGTGGCGACAAGCGCGATGAGGACCGTGAGCTCGACGAGCTTGCCCCCGGCCCCGAAGGTGTCGCCGGTGGACCCGCCGAGGGTGCGCCGGACGGCCACGATGGTGAGGACGATCGTGGCGGCCGCCGTCGCGAGGGCGATCGCGCCGTCCACGATGCCCGCGGCGACGACGGCGGTCGCGACCGCGGTGATCCCCGCGATGACGAGCGCGGTCCAGGACGGCTGGAGGAGGCGCCCCGAGCCGTCGTCGCGCGCGGACGGGAGCGCGTTGGCCTGAGGCAGGAACGAGGCGCGGGCGAGGACGTGGGCGACGAGCGCCGCCTTCAGGCAGTCGACGCCGTCGAGCTGGGTCAGCAGCGACCACGTCAGCAGGACCGAGAGGACGAGGGCGAGCGCGCCGTAGGTGCCCACGCGCGAGTCGCGCAGGATCTCCAGCTTGCGCTCGCGCGGGACGTGGGCGCCGAAGCCGTCGGCGGCGTCGGCGAGGCCGTCCTCGTGCAGGGCGCCGGTGACGAGGATCGCGGCGGTGATGGCGAGGAGCGTCGCGGGACCGGCCGGCAGGATCGTGTCGGCGGCGATGCGGACGCCGCCCAGGACACCGCCCACGATCAGGCCGACCGCCGGGAAGAACGCGGCGGCGCGGCCCAGGCGCTGCGGGGTCAGCATGCCCGGGGCGCCGACCGGGATGCGGGTCAGGAAGGCGAGGGCGTCGCGCAGGGCGGTGATCATGGGCGTTGGGTCTGCTGGATCTGCTGGATGGCCTGCGCGAGCCGGGCGTGGTCGGCCGGGGTGCGGACGGCGATGCGCAGGTGGTTGGCGGTGAGGCCCGGGAAGCTGTGGCACGGGCGGACGGCGATGCCGTGCTCGGCGCGCAGGCGCTGGACGAGCGCTTCGCCGGAGGGATGCTCGGCGAGGAGGAAGTTGGCGTTGGCGGGGTGGACCGTGAGGTGCGGGGCGAGGCGGGTGGCGAGGTCGGCGCGCAGGCCGGCCGTCTCGTGGGCGATGCGCTGCGCGTGTTCGGGGTGCGCGGCGACCGCGGTGGCCGCGGCGAGCGCGAGCGCGTTGACCGACCAGCCGGGGCGGTGGCCGCGGAGCGTCTTCGCCAGCTCGGGCGCAGCGAGGAGGTAGCCGGCGCGCAGGCCCGGAATGGCGTGGAGCTTGGTCAGCGAGCGCAGCACGACGAGGCCCGGGAGGTCGCCGCGATGGGCCAGCGACTCGGGCTCGCCGGGGACGAAGTCCATGAACGCCTCGTCGACGGCCACGACGCGACCGGGACGGCAGAGCCGCTGGATCGTCTCGCGCGGGTGCAGGACGCCCGTCGGGTTGGTCGGGTTGCCCAGGACGACGAGGTCCGCGTCGCCGGGGATCGCCGC
This sequence comes from Solirubrobacterales bacterium, assembly GCA_025964175.1. GTDB lineage: Bacteria > Actinomycetota > Thermoleophilia > Solirubrobacterales > Solirubrobacteraceae > Capillimicrobium. Next base: position 117 of record JAOPZL010000130.1, on the reverse strand, counting down.
GGGGTCGAGGGTCCAGGGTGGACCGAGGATGACCCGCCGGGGCGCGTGTCCGGCGGCGGCGAGCGCGACCTCGGGCTCGGTGAACGAGGGGTGGACGGTCGCCGCGTGCTGCGGCTG
>JAOPZL010000119.1 GCA_025964175.1 Solirubrobacterales bacterium | reverse complement strand
CCCGAACCCGCGCCGACGTCCGAACCCGTCCCGTCGCCGTCGCCGGAGGCGCCACGGCGCCCGCGTCCACGGCCGCGCGAACGGCGTCCGGAGCCGGAAGGGGCCTTCCCGGGCGCGGCGACCGCAGCCGCTGCGTCCGTGTCGAGCTCGTCGTCGTCGTCGAAGTCCACGTCGCCCGCGAGGTCGTCGTCGTCCTCGAGCTCGGGCTGGCCGGCGTAGAGGTCCACGGCGTCGTCCAGCTCGTGGTCGTCCTCGACGCCCTCCAGCAACGCCGTCTCCAGGACCTCGATCGGCTCGACGATGCCGTCCTCGCCCTTGCGCTTCTTGCGGCGGCTGCCGCGTCCGGAGCGCTTCTTGGGGAAGTTGCGCAGCAGGTCGCGGGCCAGGGAGTTCGGCTTGCGCGCCATGCGCGTCCGCGCACCGCGCAGGACCTCCTCGGCCTCCGGGGTGTGCGCCAGGGCGGCCGCGAGCAGCGCGGCGGACAGCCGGCGGTCCTGCTTGCGGGTCGCCTGCACGAGCCGCCGCGCGTTGCGCGCGTGCGCCCCGCCGGCCGAGTTGACGAGCAGCCCGAGCAGCCGCTTGGTCTCGGGCCAGCGCTGGACGGCGTACTCCTCGTGCGTGTCCCGCGTGTACTCGGCCATCCGCCAGATCCAGGCGTTGGCCTGGTCGCGGCGGCCGATCTGCTTCTCGGCGAGCGCCTGCAGCCCGACCTTGACGGCCTCGCGGCGCTCCTCGCGCGACCAGCCGCCGATCTCGTCCAGGGCGAGGTCGAACGCCTCGGCGTCCTTGGCCGCGGCGATCTCCTGCAGCGCGCGGATGCGCAGCTGCGACGACGGGTTGCGCTGGACGGCGGTCAGCAGGAAGCGGCGCTTCAGCTCACCGGACTTGTCGAAGTGGAGCATCGCCCGCGCACGGCGCCAGCCCGACGGCTGCACGCGCGCGCCGGCCAGCGCCGCCCACACGTGCTGCTCGCCCCAGTCGAGGTGCTCGACGGCGATGCGCCACAGCTCGCGCTCGAAGACCTCGGCGCGGCGGTCCGGATCGGCGGTGACGGGCAGGACGCGGCGCTCGACGCGCACGCGACGGCCGCGCCCGCGGCGCACCGGTCCGACGACGATCGCGCCGCCGCGGTAGACGTCGCGGTCCAGCAGCGAGTGCAGCGTGACGACGGGGTCGTCGTGCTTGGTCGCGGGATGGACGAAGTCGATGACGACGCCGGACTCCTTGCCCGGGTTGCGGCGCGTGACGCGCCCGACGCGCTGCTGGTAGATGCGCTTGGACGCGGTCGGCGCCAGGTGCATGCAGACCGTGGCCCGCGGCGAGTTCCAGCCCTCGGCCAGCAGCTGGGCGTTGACGAGCACGTCGATGTCGCCGCGCTCGTAGCGGGCGAGGATGTCGGCCAGCTCGCGCTTGGGCGTCTCGCCGGAGACGGCCATCGCCTTCAGCCCCTCGTCGCGGAAGGCCTCCGCGACGTTGTAGGCGTGGCGCACGCCGGCGGCGTAGACGACGCCCGGAACGCCGTTGAAGCGCGTCTTGTAGAGGTTCGCGATCGCCAGGTTGAAGGGGATCTGGTCGAGCAGCTCGGCCAGCATCTCCTGGTCGAACTCGACGTCGACCTCGCCGCGGCGCAGCGGCACCTTGGCGATCGAGCGGACCCCCGCGCCCGGCGGAATGCGGATCCCGCGCAGCGGCGAGATGACGCCGCGGCGCGCGGCCTGCGCGAGGTCGAAGCGGGAGGTCTGGGTCGGGAAGAGGTCCGTGACGTGGCGCGCGATGAGCGCGCCGGTCGCCGTCATGCCGACGAAGATCGGGCCGGTCCACTCGCGGATCGCCTCCGACGTCTTGTCGCCGAGCGCGGTGTGGGCCTCGTCGCAGATCACGACCGTGTAGGCCGAGGAGATCTTGCCCGCGTTGCGCACGAACCACTGGTAGGTCTCGACCGTGACCGGACCGTTCGCCGGGTCGCGATCGCCCTGCATCAGGGGCCCGTGGATGCGGTCGCGGTAGCCGCGGTCCGTGAGCTCGCCGATGAACTGGTCGACGAGGTTGCGGCGGTGGGTGAGGATGAGGACGCCGCCGGTGCGCGAGGCCTCGACGAAGCCGAGCGCGGCGACCGTCTTGCCGGCGCCGGTCGCGTGCTCGAACCAGAAGCGCTTGTGGGCGTTGGGGTCCTCGGGCTGCTCGGCGAGCTGGCCCTCGTCCTCGCCGGCGGCGGGCTCGTCCCAGTCCTGGGGCTCCTCGTCGTCGGGGAGCTCCTCGTCGATCTCCTCCTCGCCGGGGACGGCGGGCGAGCCGTCGTACGGGTCGTCGGGGTCGAACTCCCCGAGCTCGTCGGCGTCGGCGTCCGGATCGGCGTCTGAGTCCTCGGCGTCCGCCGGCCTGGCCTTCGCCTTCTTCGCCGGTGCGGCCACCGCGGCGGCCGTGGCCCCGTTGCCGTTGCCGTTGGACGCCACCGCGGCGTTCACGTCGCCGGTCATCACGCCGGTGAGCAGCGCGGTCAGCGTGCCCGAGAGCGCGTCGACCTGGTGCGGGTTCAGCAGCGTCCCGTCGACGAGGTGGGGCTCCTCCTCGCTGAGCACCCGCTCGAGGCCGAGCAGGAGCGAGAAGGCCCGCCGCCACTTGGTCGACGGGTGGTCCAGCCCCTGGTCGAGCTCGGAGAGCGCCGCGTCCAGCGCGAGACGGCGTGGGGTACCGATCCCGAGCGCGAGGCCGGGATCTTCGCCCTCGTGCACGAAGCGCTCGCGCGTGAACTGCTCGGCGCGAGCGATGTCGGCGGGCGACGGAAGATGAGCGGCCGCGACGGCCGCCGCTGGCGGGGAATCAGCCAAGAAGGCTCAAATCAAGATCGGGGCGGCGATCGAACGAAGAGAACGGCTCGCTGCCCGAGGTGCCGGGACCCACCCGGGATCATGCTGTGCGGACCGGCTCCCAGCCAGCCTGCACGACGGGTAGGCACAAGAGTACCGAATCAGCGGACGGCACGGCACCAACCGATCCATCGGTAGCCTCGCGGGTGTGCTGCGCCGACTCGTCTTCGCCATCATCGGCCTCGGCCTCGTGGCGATCATCGCGATCGGCCTGACGCAGAAGAAGGGCGACAACGCCAAGCCGCGATCCGCGACGATCTCCGCCGCCGAACAGGAGCGCAAGCTGACCGGCGCCCCCGCGCAGCTGGCCGCTCTGCACACGCAGGCCAACCAGATCCTGCCCGGCTCGAGGACCGCCTTCGCGGCCCGGTTGAAGAAGCTCCGCGGCCACCCCGTCGTCGTCAACGGCTGGGCGTCGTGGTGCGGCCCGTGCCGCTACGAGCTCCCGTTCCTGCAGCGCGCGTCGGTTGACCTGGGCAAGCAGGTCGCCTTCCTGGGCCTGGACTCCGAGGACAACCGCGGCGACGCGAAGCGCTTCATGGCGCAGTTTCCCGTCTCCTACCCCAGCTACGAGGACCCGCACGACGCGATCGCCCAGAACCTCCGGCCGGCGCCGCGCGGGCTGCCGTACATGCTCTTCTACGACAAGACGGGCCGGCTGCAGTACGTCCACCAGGGCGGCTACCCGTCGCAGAAGGCGCTGGAGACCGACATCGAGCGCTACGCGGTCCGTGGCGATGCCTGAGATCCGGGTCGACCCCATCACCGGCCTGCGCACGATCATCGACGGCGAGCCCTACCCAGCCCTCGCGCCGGACGCGCCCGACCTCCCCCGCGACGCCACCCCCGATCTCTTCACCGCGGTGGCCGCCCGGGGAGTGCACGAGCGCATCACCAACGCCCCGCCTCCAGCCACGACCCTCGCGCAGCTGCATCCCTCCCAGCTGGCCGCGGCGATGACGCTCTGGCGCGAGCGGATCCGCCACCACGTCGCGGCCGGGGCGTCCTGCGTGCACCTGTGCGTCAACGAGGGCGCCGAGGCCGGCGCGACGGGCGACGGTTCCCACGCCGAGCTCTACGCGCTGGACTTCGTCCCGGCCGCGATCGCCCGCGAGCGCGAGCACTTCGGCGCCTACGCGGTGCGCACGATGGGGTCCAACCTGCTGGCCGACCTCATCCAGGACGAGGTCCGACGCCGCGAGCGGATCGTCGCGATCGACGACGAGGCGGTGTGCCTCGCCCCGTTCGCGTCGCGCCAGCCCTACCAGCTGCTGCTCGCGCCCCGCCGGCCGACCCCCCGCTTCGAGGACGACGGCCCGCTCGGCGCGAACCTCCTGCACGACGTCCTCAACCGCCTGGCCCACCACCTCGGCGCGAGCCCGCCGCTGAACCTATGGGTGCGCACCGCGCCGCAGGGCGCGGAGCACTTCGCGTGGCGGATCGACGTCATGCCGCGCATCGCCCGGATCGCCGGGCTCGAGCTCGGCACCGGCGTGAACCACAACACCGTCGCCCCCGAGGACGCGGCCGCGGCGCTGCGCGGCGCTTGACCAAGGTCCTCCTCGTCAGCGCGCTCATCGCGCTGGCCACGGCCGCCGGCATCGCCGCGGAGCGCCGGCTGCCCGACGGCGGCCAGCCGGTCGCCCGCCAGGCCTCGCGCTTCCTGCTGTGGGGCCTGAGCCCGGTCATCTACTTCTTCGTGGTCGCGCGGCTGCAGCTCGACGCGGGGATCGGCGTCGGCCTGCTGCTCGCCTACGTGGAGCTGGCGATCGTCGGGCTGCTCGCCTACCTGGCGGCGACGCGCTGGCTGCACCTGCGCCGCGCGCAGACCGGGGCGCTCATCGTCGTCGTCATCCTCGGCAACACCGGGTACGTCGGGCTGCCGCTGGTCGCGACGCTGCTGGGGACCGACCAGCTCGGCCCCGCCATCGCCTGGGACTCGGTCGTCTCCGCCCCGATGTTCCTCGTCGTGGCGATGGCCATCGGCGCGACGATGGGCAACCGCCCCGGCGAGGGGCTCGCTCCTCATGTCGTCGCGGTGCTGCGCAACCCCCCGCTGATCGCCGTCGTGCTGGCGCTGATCGCCCCCGACGCGCTCGCCCCCGACGTCCTGCTGAGCGTCGCCCACGCGCTCGTCTACGTGACGATCCCCGTCGCCTTCTTCATCGTCGGGCTGACCCTCGGCGGCGAGTCCGAGGAGGGCGCGCTCTCGTTTCCGCCCGCCCTCACGCGGCCGGTCACCGTCGCGCTGGGACTGCGGATGATCGCCGCCCCGCTGCTGATGTTCGGGCTCACCACCCTGATCATCCGCGTGCCCCACGCGTACCTGCTGCAGGCCGCGATGCCGTGCGGCGCCAACTCGGTCCTCGTCGCCCACCTCTACGGCCTGGACCTGAAGATCACGGCCTCCGCCGTCGCGTGGTCGACGATGATCGCCGTCGTGCTCGCCATCCTCGTCTCCCCGCTGCTGTGAGGGCGCTCGTCCAGCGCGTCACCCGCGCCGCCGTGCGCGTGGACGGCGAGGAGATCGCCGCGATCGGCCCTGGGCTGCTCGTCCTGCTCGGCGTCGGGCACGACGACGACGAGGCGATCGCCGACCGCCTCGCCGACAAGCTGCGCGCGATGCGGATCTTCGAGGACGCCGACGGCCGCATGAACGATCCGCTGGGCGACGAGCGCGAGGTGCTCTGCGTCAGCCAGTTCACGCTCATGGCCGACACGCGGCGCGGCAACCGGCCGAGCTTCGTGGCCGCCGCCGAGCCGGGGCGCGCCCGGGAGCTGTACGAGCGCGTCTGCGATCGGCTCGGCGCCCGGCGCGGGCGCTTCGGAGCCCACATGGAGGTCGAGCTCGTCAACGACGGCCCCGTGACCGTCGTTCTCGATTACCCTGCCGAATCTCATGGCACCTGAGCCCCGCTTCGTTCCCCGCTTCGCCGCCGAGCCGCCCCAGGAGGTCGCCCCGTACGGCCGCTGGGCCGAACTGCTGGAGTCCGCCCTCCGAGAGGCCGCGGACGCCTCCGAGTTCGACGACGTCGAGTTCGACGAGATCCACTGGTTCCCCGACCGCACCTGGCACGGCCGCACGTACGTTCCCGCGACCGCCCGCCTGCGCGACGGCCGCGAGCTGTTCGGCCTCGTCTCGTTCCACCCGCCGGTCGACGGCGAGGAGCCCGAGAGCCTGCGCGCGATCGCCGACGTGACCGACGACACCGCCGACCAGAACCCCGAGTGGACCCTGGACCTGTGCGACGAGGCGCTCGGCGCGTGGCGCGGCGAGCACGGCGCGACGGCCACCATGACCCTCGTCTGGGGCGTCCCGATGGTCCCCGGCGGCACGATCGCGACCGCGGAGCTCGCCGACCTCTGCGTCGACCAATGCCTGCTCACGGGTGAGGGCCGCTTCACCCTGTTGGCCCCCGACGACTATCGCGGCGACCTGCTCGACATCAAGCTCTGGAACATCCGTGGCGAGGAGTTGGCGCGCGAATCGCTCTACGCCGAGGACGACGAGGAGTAGTAGGGCCGTCTCACCCGGCTGGTTATCGGGGTCGGTGAACTGGCGCGTTCATCTTTGGACCTCCGGTACAGCTCCATCGAAAAGGGGAAGGAGTACCGTGTCGCCCACTTGGGAGGCTCTCTCCAACCGCATACCGGAGAGGAAGTTCGGTGTGCGCGCTTATAACCCCCTGGAGGAGGTTTACGCAGTTGAGCAAGATTCGTAGGGCCATCGCGGCCCTCATGCTGGTCGCCGTCTCGGCGCTGGTGCTCGCGGCCTGCGGCAGCGACAACAGCTCCACCACGAGCACGAGCGCCGGCACGAGCGCAAGCTCCACATCGTCGGGCGACACCCCCACCACCAGCACGGGTGGGACCACCGGCGGGACGATGACGGGGTACCTGACGTCGAGCCCGGACTACATGGATCCGGCCCTGTCCTACACGCAGGAAGGCTGGCTGCTGCTGTGGACCGCCTACACCCCGCTGCTGACGTACAAGCACGCCGAAGGCGCGGCCGGCTCGGAGCTGATCCCCGGTCTGGCCGAGGCGCTGCCCGACATCTCCGCCGACCGCAAGACGTACAAGCTGAAGCTCCGCTCGGGCCTGAAGTACTCCGACGGCACGCCCGTGAAGGCGTCTGACTTCGAGCACACGATCCAGCGCGTCCTCAACCTCGAGTCGGGCGGCACCGCGTTCTACCTGCCGATCGTCGGGACCGAGGCCTACGTGAAGAACGCCAAGCCCGACGCCGACATCCCCGGCATCGTCACCGACGACCAGACCGGTGAGATCACGATCAAGCTGACCAAGCCGGTCGGCTCGTTCGCCAACGTCCTGGCGATGGACTTCGCCGGGCTCGTGCCGGGCAACACGCCGTTCAAGAACATGACCACGGACCCGCCGCCCGGCGTCGGGCCCTACATGGTCACCCGCTCGGTCCCCAACCGCGGGATCACGTTGAAGAAGAACCCGGCGTTCGCCTCCTTCGACATCCCCGAGATCCCGACGGGGAACATGGACCAGATCGACATCACGATCAACAAGAACCAGCATCAGCAGGTCGAGGACGTCATCCAGAACAAGGTCGACTTCGTCAACGACCCGCCGCCGAGCGACCTCGTCCGCGAGGTCAACGAGAAGGCCAAGGGCCGCTACGCGCCGTACGTCACCAACTCGACGTACTACGTGTTCCTGAACAACCGCGTGGCGCCGTTCGACAACGAGAAGGTCCGTCAGGCGGTCAACTACGCGATCGACAAGCGGGCCCTGCAGCGGATCTTCGGCGGCCTGCTGGCACCGAGCTGCAACTTCCTGCCCCCGGGCATGAAGGGCTACGTGAAGCACGATCCGTGCCCGTACGGCGACCCGACGCAGGCACCGGACACGGCGAAGGCCAAGCAGCTGATCCAGGAGTCCGGCGCGGCCGGCGCTGACGTCACCGTCTGGGGCGACGACGAGGCGCTGTCCAAGCCTGTCACCGAGTACGTCGCCTCCGTCATGAGCGACATCGGGCTGAAGGCCACCCCGAAGATCGTCGAGGGGTCCGTGTACTTCCAGACGGTCGGCAACCAGAAGACGAAGGCGCAGGCGGGCTTCGCCAACTGGTTCCAGGACTTCCCCCACCCGGCGAACTTCATGTTCCTGATCAACGGGAAGTCGATCCAGAACACCAACAACCAGAACTTCGGCAACGTCGACGATCCGGAGATCAACAAGCTGATCGACGACGCCGACGCCAACCCGGACCTGGACGCCGTGGCCGACCAGTACGCGAAGGCCGACAGGCTCGCCATCGACCATGGCTACATCGCGCCCTACGGCAATGCCGAGCTGACCAAGCTCGTCTCCGACAAGATCGACTGGTCCAGCGTCATCGCGCAGCCGGTCTACAACGTCGACCTGACCCAGATCCGGTTCAAGTAGGCGGCATCGACGCGCAACGGGGCGTCCTCCGGGACGCCCCCACTGCGTCCTCCCTCCACCCCTCTCTCTCACATGGCAAGCATCGATTCCGCAGAAACCGGGTTCTCGACCGACCTGCCGCCCGAGATCGCCGCCGAGGAGCGCCGCGCTCCCGGCAGCGGCCCATGGCGCATCGCCCTGCGCCGCCTCCGCCGCAACAAGGTCGCCCTCGTCTTCGGGGTGGTCTTCGTCCTGCTCGTCGCGCTCTCGCTGTCCGCGCCGCTGTACGCGAAGCACATCGCGCACACGACGCCGTACAAGAACCGCATCGCCGACACGATCACGGTCCATGGCCAGCAGAAGAACATCGTCGACTTCGACGGCACCCCGATCGGCCCGACCTGGACCAAGCAGTACTTCCTCGGGGCCGATCGCAACGGCCGCGACGTCATGGTCCGCCTGCTCTACGGCGGCCGCACCTCGCTGCTGATCGGCTTCGGCGCCTCGCTCATCACGCTCGTCCTCGCGACGTTCTTCGGCCTCATGGCCGGGTTCTTCGGCGGGTGGATCGACGCGATCATCTCGCGCTGCTTCGACGTGATGTGGGCGTTCCCGGTGATCCTGCTCGGGGTCGCCCTCGGCGTCTCGCTGAACCTCGGCGGCATCACCGTCGGGCCGCTGAGCCTCAAGGGCGGCTCGCTGTGGATCCCGACGATCATCATCGGCATCTCCTACGTCGTCTACCTCGGGCGCCCGATCCGCGGGCAGGTCCTGCAGCTGCGCGAGAAGGAGTTCATCGAGGCGGCGCGCGCCCAGGGCCTGGGGCCGTGGCGCATCATGTTCTCCGAGCTGCTGCCGAACCTCGCCTCGACGCTGCTCGTCTTCTTCCCGCTCATCGTGGCCAACGCGGTGCTGCTCGAGGCCGCGCTCTCGTTCCTCGGCGCCGGCGTCCAGCCGCCCGAGCCGTCGTGGGGCGTGATGATCTCCGAGGGCGTCGACCTCCTGACGACGGCTCCGTGGCTGACCATCGCCCCCGGCCTCATGCTCGTGCTCACCGTCCTGTCGCTGAACATCTTCGGCGAAGGCGTGCGTGACGCACTCGACCCGCGGGCCAAGATCCGTATGGAGCACTGACGATGGGCCGGTTCATCGTCCGCCGCATCATCGGGATGATCCTCGTGATGTTCGCGGTGTCGATCCTGACGTTCCTGATCTTCCAGGTGATCCCCAACGGGGACCCCGCCGTCCGCATGGCGGGCAAGAACTCCACGCCGACCCAGATCGCGGCGATCCGCGACACCTGGCACTTCAACGACCCGATCTACGAGCAGTACGTCTACACGATGAAGCAGGTCTTCACCGGCTCGCTGATCTCCTACAGCGACCAGACCAACGTCTGGCAGGAGATCAAGAAGGGGCTCCCGCGGACCTTCGCGCTGGGCATCGGCGCCGCCATCATCTGGATGGTCCTGGGCGTCTCCCTCGGCCTCTACAGCGCGGTCAGGTCGGGCGGGTTCTCCGATCGACTACTGACCGTCCTGGCCCTGATCGGCGTCTCGATGCCGGTCTTCTGGGTCGGAGCTCTGATGAGCTACTACCTGGGCTACAAGTTCGGGTGGTTCCCCAACGGCGGCTACACCGAGATCGCCCAGGGCGGCTTCGGCCAGTGGATCTACCACCTGATCCTGCCCTGGACGGCGCTCGCGATCCTGTTCGTCGGCGTCTACTCGCGGATCCTGCGCAGCAACATCCTCGACACGATCAACGACGACTACGTCCGCACGGCCCGCGCGAAGGGCATCTCCGAGCGCCAGGTGCTGATCCGCCACGTGCTGCGCAACTCGCTGATCCCGATCATCACCCTGTGGGGGCTGGACTTCGGCCTGGTCATCGGCGGCGGCGCGGTGCTGACCGAGTCGGTCTTCAACCTCCAGGGGGTGGGCCAGTACTTCGCGGAGGCCATCGGCCGCCTCGACGTGCCGCCCGTGCTCGAGGTGACGATCCTCGGCGCGTTCTTCATCGTCCTGCTCAACACCGTCGTCGACATCGTCTACGCGCTGCTCGACCCGCGAATCCGGCTGGGGAGCTGACCATGACCGAACCGATCCTGGTCATCGACCACCTGAAGGTCGACTTCCAGACCGACGAGGGCACCGTCCACGCCGTCGACGACGTCTCGCTGAGCCTCGCCCCGGGCGAGGTGCTGGCCATCGTCGGCGAGTCGGGCTCGGGCAAGTCCGTGACGGCGATGTCGCTGCTCGGCCTCAACCGCGGGCCGAACGCCCGCTTCACCGGCACGGCGATGTACAAGGGCACCGAGCTGCTGTCGGCGAGCAACGACGACCTGCGCAAGATCCGGGGCGCGGAGATCGCGATGATCTTCCAGGACCCGATGACGTCGCTGAACCCGGTGCAGCGCATCGGGGATCAGATCGCCGAGCAGATCCTGGCCCACGAGAAGCTCTCCAAGGCCCAGGTCCGCGATCGCGTGGTCGAGCTGATGGAGCGCGTCGGGATCCCGCGCGCGGCGGAGCGGGCGCGCTCCTACCCGCACGAGTTCTCGGGCGGCATGCGCCAGCGCGTGATGATCGCCCTGGCGCTCTCGTGCTCGCCGAACGTGCTGATCGCCGACGAGCCGACGACCGCGCTGGACGTGACGATCCAGGCCCAGATCCTCGAGCGGATCAAGGACCTCAAGGAGGAGACCGGCACGGCGATCATCCTCGTCACCCACGACCTCGGGGTCGTCGCCGACATCGCCGATCGCATCGCCGTCATGTACGGCGGGCGGATCGTCGAGCAGGGCACGGTCGACGAGATCTTCTACGACCCGCAGCACCCGTACACGTGGGGGCTGCTGGGCTCGATCACACGCGTCGACCGCCCCCGGGGCGAGCGGCTGCCGTCGATCGCGGGCCTGCCGCCGTCGCTCCTGGACCCGCCCGCCGGCTGCCACTTCCGCGCCCGCTGCCCGCACGAGTTCCCCAAGTGCCTGGAGGTCCCGCCGCTGGAGGATCGCGGTTGCGGGCACGCGGACCGCTGCTGGTTGACCGTCGAGGAGAAGCGCGCCAAGCGCGAGGTCCGGCCCGGGGAGATCGGACTGGCCAACAAGGAGGAGGTCGCTCCGGTATGAGCGCCGATGTCACGACGCCCGCCGCAGCCGAGCCGACCGCCCGCGGCAGGAAGGCGCTGCTCGAGGTCGAGCACGTCACCCAGTGGTTCCCGGTCAAGTCGGGGATCGTCATCGACCGCACCGTGGCCAACGTCCACGCGGTCGACGACGTCAGCTTCACGCTGACCGAGGGCGAGACGCTCGGCCTCGTCGGCGAGTCGGGCTGCGGCAAGACGACGCTCTCGCGCACCGTCCTGAAGCTGCTGAACCCGACGACGGGGACGCTGCGCTTCGACGGGCGGGACATCACCAAGGCCAACCGGCGCGGCATGCGCCCGGTGCGCCGCGAGATGCAGATGGTCTTCCAGGACCCGTTCGCGTCGCTGAACCCGCGCAAGCGCGTCGGCCAGATCCTCCAGACGCCGCTGAAGCAGCGCGGCGTGGCGAAGGATCAGCTGCAGAAGGACGCGGCTGACCTGCTGGACCGCGTCGGGCTGCGCCGCGAGCACGTCAACCGCTTCCCGCACGAGTTCTCCGGCGGCCAGCGTCAGCGCATCGGCATCGCCCGCGCGCTCGCGATGCAGCCCAAGCTGATCGTGCTCGACGAGCCGGTCTCCGCGCTGGACGTCTCGATCCAGGCGCAGATCATCAACCTGCTCGAGGAGCTGCAGGACGGGCTCGGCCTGACGTACCTGTTCGTCGCCCACGACCTCTCCGTCGTGCGCCACGTCTCCGACCGCATCGCGGTGATGTACCTGGGGAAGATCATGGAGCTCTCGCCCGCCGAGGAGCTCTACGACAAGCCGATCCACCCGTACACGCAGGCGCTGCTGTCGGCGATCCCGGTCCCCGACCCGCGCGAGAACCGCGCGCGGGAGCGGATCGTGGTCAGCGGCGAGCCGCCCAACCCGATCAACCCCCCGCCGGGCTGCGTCTTCAACACCCGCTGCCCGCGGGCGACCGACGTCTGCCGCACGGTCATCCCGCCGCTGACGGAGTACGCCAACGGCCACCAGGCGGCCTGCCACCACCCGCTGAACGTCACGGCCGAGGAGATCGCGACGTCGATCCGCTCGGACGCCTCGCCGAAGCTGGCGGGCGACGTCGTCCCGGACCTCGTCCCGGCCGGCGTCACCGCGGGCTCCTAGCCGCGACATCGGGCCGCCCCATCGCGGGCGGCCCGCGCGGCGGCGGACGATGCCCCCGGCAGGAGTCGAACCTGCGCACCCGCTTTAGGAGAGCGGCGCTCTATCCACTGAGCTACGAGGGCCTGCGGAAGCCCACTGTAGCCGCGAGCAGCTCGTCCATCGTCGTGATCCGGTGCACGTCGGCGAGGTGGGCGGGGAGCCGTGCGCCGTCGCGATCGCACCAGATCGGGCGCATGCCCGCCGACAGGGCGCCCTCGATGTCGCTCACCGGGTTGTCGCCGATCATCACCGTCTGCGCGGGATCGGCACCCAGGAGCGAGGCGACGTGCAGGAAGGCATCCGGATCGGGCTTGCGGATCCCGCGGTCGCCGGCCACGACGATCACGTCGAAGAGGTCGCCCAGCCCGGAGGCCTCCAGCTTCTCCCGCTGCAGGCAGCTGGAGCCGTTCGTCAGCAGGCCCATCGGAACGCCCGTGGCGCGCAGCGCGGCCAGGCCGGGCCGCGCGTCGGCGTAGGTGTGGTGGCGCGCGCGGCGCTCGACGCCGAAGCGCTCGGCCAGCTCGGCGGCGAGCGCGTCGTCCGCCACGCCCAGGTCGGCCAGCGCCAGGCGCCAGGACGCGAGGCGGTAGCCCGGCGCCCAGCCGCGCAGGGCGATCTGCTCGGCGGACTCGCCTTCGTAGCGGCACCACAGCCCCTCCCAGGAGCTGATGGCGATCGAGGAGCAGTACTCGGCGAGCGGGCCGGCGTAGAACTGCTCGTGCGACCGGTGGCGGACCGCCTCGACGAGCGCGTCGGCGTCCAGCGGCGCCCGGCGCGCCGCCACCGCCGCCGTGGCG
>JAOPZL010000096.1 GCA_025964175.1 Solirubrobacterales bacterium | reverse complement strand
CCCGGTACGGCTGAGCCGGCGGCCCGCGGGACGCCGGCCGCGGCGTCGGACCGCTGGGCGCTACCGCGCGGCGGGCGTCGCGCGGAAGCCGGTGTCGATCGTGATCGCGCCGCCGACCGCGCGCGAGACGCAGGTGCAGAGCTTGTCGCCCTGGGCCTGCTGCTCGTCGCTGAGGAAGACGTCGCGGTGGTCCAGCTCGCCCTCCACCTCGAGCACGTCGACCGTGCACAGCCCGCACTCGCCGCGCAGGCAGTCCCACATGACCTCGACGCCGGCGTCGCGCAGGGCGTCGAGCATCGTGCGGTTCTCCGGGACCCGGACCTCGCGGGCGCCGGCATCCGCCCCGCCCACGTCGCGCAGTCGCACGACGAACGCCTCGGGGGCGAAGCGACCGCCCGACGCGAAGGTCTCGAAGCGCAACCGGTCCGCGGGCCGGCCGGCGTCGCGCCAGGCCCGCTGGGCGGCCTCGCGCAGCCGCAGCGGTCCGCACAGGTAGAGCTCGCCGTCGGGGTGCAGGCGCGCGATCTGCTCGGCGATGTCCAGCCGCTCCCCGTCGGCCGAGACGAACAGCTCCAGCCGGTCGCCGGCCAGCGCGCGCACCTCGTCCAGGAACGGCATCTGCTCGCGGCTGCGGGCCGCGTAGAGCAGGCGGAAGCCGACGTCGCGATCGGCCAGCGCCTCGAGCATCCCCACGATCGGCGTGATGCCGATGCCGCCGGCCACGAGCAGGTACTCCGGGCGCCCGTGTGCGAGCTCGAAGTGGCTGCGCGGGGCCGAGACCTCGACGCGGGCACCGCCCTCCAGCGCGCGCACGTACAGCGAGCCGCCGCGGCTGTCGCCGACCTCCTTGACCGCGATCCGGTAGGCGCCGGCATGCGGCGCGCGGCCGACGAGCGAGTAGGAGCGCACGTCGGGCAGGTCACCGACCATCACCGCGATGTCGAGGTGGCTGCCGGTCGGGTAGGGCCGCGTGCCGCCCTCCGGCTCGATCTCCAGCAGGCGCACGTCGCGCGCGACGTCGCGGACGGCGCGCACGCGGGCCGGCGCGAAGCCGCCGTGGGCCTGCGCCATCAGATGCCGAGGCGAGCGCGGTCCGCCTCGGTCGCCTCCACCCGGGTCGTGGCGGGCTCGCTGAGCGCCGCGGCGCGCGCCTGCTCCGATGCGCGGGCGTAGCGCGCGTCGTCGCCTTCGGCCGCGATCATCGAGTCGATCAGCCGCCGCGCCCACATCGCGCCGCCGTCGATGTTGAGGTTGTAGAACTGCTTGTCGGGGTTGGAGTCGATCGAGCGCTGCTGGGCGTTGAGGACCTCCTCGTCCTCGCCGAAGACGCCGGCGACGCCGTCGCGCAGCAGCGTCGTGATCCGCTGGTCGTCGAGGTTGTAGTTGCGGGCGAAGGCCCAGAAGTAGTGGCACGCGCCCGGCGACTGCGGCGTCATCGTGTTCAGGACGAAGCCGTTGACGCCCTGGGAGCGGTCGCCCTGCGGAGCGCCGGTCCCGGCGGGGGCCACGCCGACGTCGATGGCGATCGTGCTCGGCGCCTCGAAGTGGATGATCTGCCAGCGGTCGACGCGATCGAAGCGCCGGCCGTGCCTCCACTCCAGCTGCATCGCCCAGAACGGCGGCGGGTCGACGTCGAGCATCCAGCGCGTCACGGTCACGCCGTCGGGGCCGTGCGTGACCTCGAACGGGACCTCGGCGACCGAGCGATGGCCGATCGAGGAGCCGTGCACGAACGTCTCGTGGGTGAGGTCCATGAGGTTGTCGACGACGAGCTTGTAGTTGCACTTCACGTCGATCAGGCCGCCGTCGCCCGCCCACTCCGGGTCGTCGTTCCAGTGCAGGTCGGGGATCGTGTCCGGGTCGGCGAGCGCCGGGTCGCCCGGCCAGACCCAGACGAACCGGTGGCGCTCGGCGATCGGGTAGCTGCGCACCCGCGCGGCCGGGTTGATCGTCTGCTGGGACGGCATGAAGACGCAGCGGCCCTCGCCGTTGTACATCAGCCCGTGGTAGCCGCAGACGACCGCATCGTCCTCCAGGTGGCCCTCCGAGAGCGGAAGCAGCCGGTGCCAGCAGGCGTTCTCCAGCGCGATCGGCGTGCCGTCGCCCTTGCGGTAGAGCACGAGCGAGCGCCCGGCGATCGTGCGCGGCAGCAGCGCGTGCTTGAGCTCGACGTCGTACGCCGCCGCGTACCACGCGTTCATCGGCCAATCGGTCAGCGCGAACGTCGCGGCGGCCTCGCGCAACGCTCCGTCCGAACCGCTGGAGCCGTCGATCGACGCCATGCTGCCTCCCCTGTTTGGACCCGCTCTCCCGGCGCACGCTAGCCACTCGTGCGCCGGTTTCCGGGCGCTTTGCGGGGGTTCCCTCCCGTCCGGGCGGGGGTTACTCCTCGTTGGGGAGGTCGTGCTCGCTCGGCGGCGCCTTGGAGTGCTGATCGGTGTCGCCCAGCGGGGAGTCGTCGTCCTTGGAGGGGAGCGGCGGGAGGGACTCTGCGTTGTCGTTGTCGCCGCCCTCGGCGCCGACGTCTTCGGGTTCTTCGATCATGATCGCCCGGCTTACCCCGATGGCGGCCGCCGCGAACCGACCTCAGCCTCGACCTCAGCCTCAGCCATCACGCCCGGATCCGCGATCCCGACGGGTCGTACAGCGGTTCGGC
>JAOPZL010000085.1 GCA_025964175.1 Solirubrobacterales bacterium | reverse complement strand
AGGCGGCGGCCGCAGCGGCGCCGCCCGCGAGCAGCGCCACGCTGGCCGCCACGGCCGCGCCCGACGCGCCGAAGCGCGGGATGAGCAGCAGGTCCAGGGCCACGCCGGACACGACCGCCACCGTCGGACCCAGCGACGAGAGGACCGGGAGCGAGCAGGCCAGCAGCGCGTTGGAGAAGATCGCGGTGGCCGTGAAGCCGAGCGCGCTCGGCAGCAGGAGCAGAAACGGGCCGATGGAGGCGTGGTACGCGCCACCGAACGCCAGTGGAAGCAGCACGGGGCCGAGGGCGGCGGCGAGTGCGACCTCGGCCAGCGTGATGACGGCGACGATGCGAAAGACCTGTAGCGCCCGCTCCAGCCCCCGCGCGGGCTCGTCGCGGGCCACCGCCGGCAGCAGCGACGCGGCGACCGCCGACGGCACGTAGAACAGCACCTCCGAGGCGTTGACCGCAACCGCGTAGACGCCGAGCGCCGCCTCGGTCGAGATCAGCCCCATCAGCACCTGGTCGGTCCGGGCGTTGAGGAACTGGGCCAGGCCGCCGATCCAGGCGCGAACGCCGAAGCGGACGGTCTCCCCGGCCAGCCGCCGGTCGGGCCGCCCGAAGCCTGCTTCGCGTGCGCCGGCAGCAACCGCGGCGAGCGCGAACGCCGCCTGCGCGGCGACCCACGCGACGATGGCCGACCGTACCGTCAGCCCGTGCGCCCCTGCGATCCCCGCGAGCAGCACGGCGTAGACCCACGGCAGCGCGCCCAGCACCCGCGTGTACGCCCGAAACCGGCCGCAGCCCTGGAGAAAGGCCAGACCGGCCACGACGAGGGAGTAGGCGACCGTCCCCGCGCCGAGCAGGAGCAGCTCGACGCTGCCCACACCGCGCGGCCGCACCCCCGGCAGCAGCGCGAGTGCGCCGCACGTGGCGGTGGCGGCGGCCGTCGCGGTCGCGGCGGCCAGCAGCATGACGTTCGACAGCAGCCGGGCGCGCGCGGCGGTCCTGGTGGCCGCGAAGACCTTGGTCGCCTCGCCCACGCCGAAGCCGCTGAAGGCGGCGGTCACCAGCGCGGTGACCGTCACGAAGGCCATCGTCCCACGCCCGGCCGGCGGGAGCGCCCGGGCAAGCAGCAGGACGGAGACGAGGTAGCCGATGTTGCCGCTGACCTGGGCGCCGAGCACGCGGACCGAGTTGCCGGCCATCGAGGCGTGTTCGGGGGGCTCTGTCAGGGGCCCGGACAGCGCTGCCGCCTCAGGTTGTCGACGAGGCGGTTGTCGACGGAGTCGACGGTGCTGCCGCCGTCATGGCTGCCGCTCTGCTGCCGGACCACTGACTCCCCGTCGCCGGGGCAGGAGCGGTTGCCCACCACCAGGTTGTGCGACGAGCCCTGCAACACGATCGGCGGCCCGGGCCCTCCGACGACGACGTTGCGCGCAATGGCGTTGCGGTCGCTCTGCACGTCGACGAAGACCCCGGCCTGGGAGGGCGCGACGATGCGGTTGCCCGCGAAGGTGTTGGCGCTCGAGCCGGCGCCGCCGTAGCGCCACTCGACGGTGATGCCGGTGGCGACCTCGCCGATCCGGTTGCGCGCGATCAGGGACCCGTTGGTCTCGTGCTCGACGTAGATGCCCACCGGCGTCTGAGCGACGTCGTTGTCGACGATCGACACACCCGTGGACGAACCCACGGTCTGGATCCCGTCGGTACCGGTCCTGCGCACGCGGTTGCCGATGATCGCTGCGGCGACGCCACCGGACCAGATCCCGACCTCATGCGTGCCCGACGCATCAGCCGGGTCGTCGATGTCGGCGACCGCGTTGTCCAGCGCCAGTCCGTGCAGCGCCACCTTCGGCCGGCGGTACTCGCGCTGGGCGAACGCGATCCCGAAGCCGCGGAAGCCGCTGACCGTCGTGCGCACGACGCTCGTGTCGCGGGAGCGATCGGAGCCGAACTCCACCACGCCGGCCCCGGTCGCGCCGCCGCCCGTGATCGCGCAGTCCTGGACCGAGACGGCCGTGTGGACACCCCAGGCCTCGACGCCGTTGACGAGCATGCCGCCGATCCGCACCCGCTGGATGCGGACGTCGTGGGACCCGCTGGCGATGCCGATGCCGTTCGCCGCCGCGCCCGCGCCGTCGACGGCCAGGTCGGAGATCCGCACGTGGGCGCCGGCGACGGTCACGACGGATCCGCCCCCCCGCGGCGCGAGCACGGTGGCGGGGCCCGATCCGACGAGGCGCGCGGCGTCGCCGAGCGTGAGCTCCGCCAGGACGTAGCGGCCCGGCGCCAGCCGCACGGTGACGTGGCCGCGCGCCAGCGCGGCGAGCGCCGGCCGGAGGCCGTGCTCGGGCGAGGCCGTGAGGACGTCGCGCGGCCGGCCGCCGGTGCTGATCGCGATCGACCGCGTCGTCGCCCGCGCCCCCAGCGCGTCGACGGCCTGGACCGCCAGCCGGTGGGGGCCGCGCGGCAGCAGCGAGGCGTCCAGGTCGTACCGGTAGGGCGGCGTCGTCGTGGTCCCCACCGGCCGGCCGTCGAGCAGGAACGTGACCGCGACGACGCGCGACGACGCGGATCGCGCCTGCGCCTGCAGCGTGACCGGTCCCGCCAGCGGGCCCCGTGGGCCGGTGTAGCGGACCGTCGGCGAGTGTCGCGGCGGCCGGGCCGCGGCGAGCGCCGAAGGAAGGTTGGCCGCACCTACCGCGGCGCCGACGGGCGTGCCCCCGCGGTCGCCCGTGACGGCGCTGCAGGCGAGCAGC
>JAOPZL010000065.1 GCA_025964175.1 Solirubrobacterales bacterium | reverse complement strand
CCTCTGGTACTCCCTCTACGACATCGAGCGCTCGGCCGATCCCGCGGGCAACTGGGCGGCGCTCCTGGCCGCGGTGCACGCCCCGGCCCCGGCTCCCGCGCCGGTCAAGGCGGTCAGGGCCCGGGCTCCGCGCCGCAGCTCACGCCGCGATCGGAACGCGCCAGCGCGCGATCGCGCCGACGACCGCGGCGGTCGCGGCGTCGTCGAGGTGCGGGCCCATCGGTAGCGCGATCGTCTCCGCCGCAGCGCGCTCGGCGTGGGGCATCGCCTCGGCCGCACGGGCGCCGTAGGCGTCCTGCAGGTGCGGCGGCGTGGGGTGCAGGACGACGGTCTCGATGCCCTCCGCGGCGAGGTGGTCGCGCAGGCCGTCGCGATCGGGGGTGCGCACGACGAAGCGGTGCCAGCTGGGCTCGGCGCCGGAGGCGACGTGCGGCAGCTCCAGCCCGGCCGTGGCCAGCCCGCTGCGGTACTGCAGGGCCAGCTGCCCGAGCCGGGCGTGGACCGCGTCGTGATGGCGCAGCTTCACGCGCAGGACGGCGGCCTGGACCTCGTCGAGGACCGAGCTGACGCCCACCTCGACGTGCTCGTGGCGCAGCTCGCTGCCGAGGTTGCGCAGGCGCCGCAGACGACGGGCGAGCTGCTCGTCGTTGGTCGTGACGGCACCGCCATCGCCGAGCGCGCCGATGTTCGTCGCGGCGTGGAAGGACCAGGTCGCCGCGTCGGCCCAGCTGGAGGCGGGACGGTCGTGCAGGCGGGCGCCGTGGGCGTGGGCCGCGTCGTCCAGGAGCCAGAGCGCGTGGCGGTCGGCCAGGACGCGCAGGGTGGCGTGGTCGGCCGGGTGGCCGTACAGGTCGGCGCCGATGACGGCGACGGTGCGCGCGGTGATCGCGCTCTCCACGCCGGACGGGGAGATCAGCTGCGTCGTCTCGTCGACGTCGACGGCGACGGGGGTCGCGCCGACGGCGCTGACGGCCATCCACGTGCCGATGAAGGCCAGGGCGGGGACGATGACCTCGTCGCCGGGGCCGATCTCGCGGGCGGCGAGGGCGAGACGCAGGGCGTCGCTGCCGTTGGCCACGGCGACGCAGTGGCGGGCGCCCGCGAAGGCGGCGAACTCCGTCTCGAAGGCGTCGAGCTGGGGCCCGAGGAGATAGTGGCCGCTGCCGACGACCTCTGCGATCTCAACGCCGATCTCGGCGGAGACGGCGCGGGACGGGGTGATGTCGGCGAAGGCGATGCGCATCGTGTCCAGGTCATCGGCCGTCGCCGGCGGCGGTTGAGACGCCCGGACGTTCGGCGCCGGGCGCTCAGGCCGCGACAGGCAGCCGCTCGGCGCCCAGGCCCCACTTGGCGCGGAACGTCGCATCGGCGGCCAGCCAGGCCGCCTTGTCACCGAACCCCGAGTAGTCGGGGTCGTCGCCCTCGAGCGTGTGATGCATGACCCCGAGGTCCGCGACGACCGCGGTGCGCCCGGCGGCCTTGACCGTGAAGCCGAAGTCGACGTCGTAGGCGTGGAAGCCCGTGTAGGTGTCGGCGTCGAAGCGCAGGCTGCGCACCGCCCACGGCGAGAGGATCATCAGCAGGCCGTCCACGCTGTCCACGCGCGGGTTCTCGAAGCCGAAGTCCAGCGGCGCGCGGGAGTCGATCACCCTGCCGGCCATCGTGCCGTCCCACCACGCCAGCGAGCGCACGTCGCGGGCGCCGATCGCGCCGACGAGGGCGACCTCGGGGTCGCTCATGGCCTCGCGCACGGTGGCGCAGAAGCGACGGTCCAGCAGCTCGGTGTCCTGATGCAGGAGCACGAGCGCCTCGAGGTCGTCGACCCCGCAGAAGTGGTCGAGCGCCTCGTTGTAGGCCTCGAAAATCGACGTCTTGGTCGTGAGCTCGCCGAACAGGAAGTCGTCCTCGGCGACGCGCTGCATCCCGGGCAGGCAGCGGTTGCGGAAGATCTCCGGGGAGGCGACGCAGGAGGCGAAGGCGATCACAGCCGGGTGATCGGCACGAGCGCAGCCGTCTTGAGAACGGACGGTCGCCTACACCGCGTAGAGGACGACGTCGGTCCCGTCGACGCCGTGGGCGCGGAGGTACAGCTCGGCGTCGGGCAGGCATTCGTGGATGAGGAGCGGGATGCGCCAGAGATCGCGGGCCTCGTGATAGACGCTGATCGCCAGCGTCGGCCGACGATCGGAGATGAGGCGTCGCGCGGAGAGCAGCGTCGCCCACTCCGCGCCCTCGATGTCGAACTTCGCGTACACCGGCCCGTGGTCCGGGAAGAAGGCGCTCAACGGCCGGATCCGCACCGCGGTGTCACCGGCCTCGTCGAAGGCCGCGCTCATGTCGCCGCTCGCGTTGAACCGCAGGACCCCGTCCGTCTCACCGACGCCCATGTTGAAGGCAACCGTCCGCGTCGGGTCGCCGACGGCGCCGAGGCGTCGTGACAGCTGCTCGAAGTTGCGAGGATCGGGCTCGACGGCCACGATCGATCCGAAGGCGCCACCCGTGTGGCAGATGAACTGCTCCGCGCTGTCGCCGTCGTACGCGCCGGCGTCGAGGAAGGTCACGTCCGGGGCCAGACGGAGGTCGACGTCCGTCGGGAAGTAGATGTCCTCGAGGTGTGCGGGAGGCAAGGCACCGAAGTCGAGCGTGAGGCGCCACCGGACCTGTGCGTCGAAGGCGGTGGCCGAAGCGGCGTCGGACCACAGCGACCGGCAGAGTTCGATCTCCTGACGGTGCTCGACGACCTCCGCCGGAGGTGCGGTGTTCAGGAGATCGCCGAAGGACTCCGGGAAGCACCACCGCAGCAGCATCAGGCTGGCGCTGCGCAGCCCGTGGTCGCCCAGCTTCTTCGCCGCCTCGAGGAAGGTGAGCTGCGGGTTGAGGATCGTCACGACGACGACGACATCGGGACCGAGCACGTCGAGCGCCTCGGCGAGGGGGAGGACGGCGAGGCCGTCGAGGATCGTTCCCTGTTTGCTCGGTGTGTCGTCGATGTAGGCGCTCGGCTCGACGCCGTGGACCCGCAGCCGCGCCAGCGTGGCGCGCCCCATCGTGCCCGCGCCGAACAGCGCGATGTTGGACAGGTCCCCCAACGCGGCCCGCACCACGTCCGCGCCGCGGGCCGCCGCAGCGGCCGGGGATTCGGCCAGGAACGAGGCGAGCGCCACATCGGCGACCTGTGGGCTCATGCCACCGCGCCCTGCTCGGCCAACGCTGCGTCGATCTTGCCCGCGCGCCACTCCCGGATGCTCTTGGGCAGCGTGTACGCGAAACCCAGGTACTCGCGCACGGCGGGATCGTCGACCTCGACGCCCTGGTCCTCGAAGATCCCCTTGAAGTCGTACTGCTGGCGCAGCATCGGCGGAACGATGATGTGGTTGACCGCCCGGCGGACGCCGGCGGAGCTGTTGCGCCCCGTACGGTGGAAGAGCATCGAGTTGAAGAAGATGATCGTGCCCGCCGGGCAGGTGACGACCTGCTGGTTGTTGACGACGTACTCGTCTGACGGAAAGTCCTCCACCAGGTGGGTCGCGGGCAGGACGTAGGTCCCGCCGGTCACGTCGTCGAACGGGTCCAGTGCGACCAGCGCGCTGAGCGAAAGCGGACGACTGCTCGTGAAGTGCTGGTAGTTGAGGTCGCGATGCCAGGTGAACTGATAGTGGTCGGTGCTGGGCTGGTTGATGATGCCGTTCTGCGACATCAGGACCACGTACTGCTCCAGGTAGGCGGCGGAGATCTGCATGATCACCGGGAGGGTCGCGATCTTGAGGAAGAGCGGGTCGTAGGCGCACACCGCACGGGCGATGTTCGCGTCGTTCATCAGCTTGAGGTTCGCCTCGCCGCCGACCTCGTCGGCCTGCACCTCGTAGATGTCGTCGAGCTTGGTCCGGGCGTCGGCGATCTCGCCGGCGGTCAGGCCGCTGTCAACGAGCGTGAAGCCCTTGATGCGCAGCTCTTCGATGTGCTGCTCGATCGGCGTCGTCAACGGCGCCGAACGCTTGATGCCGTGGGTCAGAACCGTCGTGTCGAGGGTCCGGGCCGACTCGTTCATGGTCATGCTCCAGTGGTTGGTCCGTCGGTGCTAGGCCGCAAGGGCGGCCGGGAGGTACGGCGAGAACTCGTGCACCGCGCCGATCACGGCTGCGACGGAGGCTCGGTCGAGATGTGGGCCCATCGGCAGCGAGAGGACCTCTGCCGCGGCGCGGTCGGTGACCGGGAGGTGGGCGGCGGCGAGCGGCGTGTCCGCATAGGCCACCTGCCGATGCGGGGGGATGGGGTAGTGGATCACCGTCTCCACGCCGCGGGCGGCGAGGTGCGCGCGCAGCTCGTCCCGACGGTCGGTGCGCACGACGAAGAGGTGCCAGCTCGGTTCGGCGCCCGCCGCCACGTGAGGCAACTCCATGGTGGCGGTCGACAGGCTGATCCGGTAGCGCAGCGCCACCTCGGCCCGCAGCGCCGCGGTCTCGTCGAAGCGACGGAGCTTGACCCGCAGGACGGCCGCCTGCAGCTCGTCGAGGCGGCTGTTGGATCCCCGCTCCACGTGGTGGTACTTCTGCTCGCTGCCGTAGTTGCGCAGGCGACGCAGGTGGCGGGCCAGCAGCGCGTCGTTGGTCGTGACCGCGCCGCCGTCTCCCAACGCACCGAGGTTCTTGCCGGGGTAGAACGACCAGGCCGCGGCGTCCGACCAGCTGGACGCGGGCCGGTCGTGGAGGCGGGCGCCATGGGCCTGAGCCGCGTCGTCGAGCAGCCAGAGGCCGTGACGGTCCGCGAGCTCGCGCAGCGCGACGTGATCCGCGGGGTGGCCGTACAGGTCGACGGCGAGGATGGCGGCGGTTCTCGGACCGATGGCGGCGGCGGCCTGGGCGACGTCGATCAGGTGGGAGTGCGGCTCCACGTCGACCGGGACCGGCGTCGCGCCGACGGCGGACACCGCGAGCCACGTCGCGATGAAGGTCTGGCCGGGCACGATGACCTCGTCGCCCGGGCCGATCCCGCGGGCCTGGAGACTCAGGCGCAGGGCATCGAGGCCGCTGCCCACGGCCACGCAGTGGCGGGCACCGGCGAACGCGGCGAACTCCGTCTCGAAGGCCTCCAGCTCAGGACCGAGGAGGTAGCGGCCGGAAGCGGCGACGCGGGTGAGCGTCGAGGCGATCTCGGCTTGGTGGTCCGGCGGGAGCGTCAGATCGAGGAACGGGACGTTCACCGGACCTCCCGGCGGAAGTCCGCCTGGTCGTGGATGTAGTCGGACGCGTCGTACGGCCGCGAGGCCAGGACCATGCAGACCGACCCCGACGAGAAGTTGTCGATCTCGCGCCACACCATCGAGGGCACGTAGAGGCCGGCGTAGGAGCGGTTGAGGTGGAACCGCTGGCTGATGGTCCCGTCGTCGAGGACGATGTCGAAGCTGCCCGACATCGCGATGATGACCTGCTGGAGATCACGGTGGGCGTGGCCGCCGCGCTCGGCGCCGCCGGGGACGTCGTAGAGCCAGTAGACGCGGGCGATGTCGAACGGGACGTGACGTGAGCCCTCGACGAAGCTGAGGTTGCCCCGCGGGTCCTCGATGCGGGGGAACGCGACGAGATGGCACGCCGCAAGGCCCCGGGGGGTGTTGAGCTGATCGGTGGCGGCGTGGCTCATGCCCTGGTGGTCGGACGCAGTGCCGACGAGTTGAGGAGCCCGGCGAGCACGTGCTCCGGGGCGCAGCGGTCGCGGACGACGGCGTGGAGCCGGCTGCGCTGTCCGAGTGGGGGCGGGCGCTGCCCGAGAACCCCGGCGAGCCCCTCGAGCAGGTCGGCCGCGGGCCCCCCGGAACGGACGATCACCGCGGCGCCGGCACCAGCACAGATCAACGCCCGGCGGTCCCAGCGGTCGGCGGGATCAGCGGCGACCACGAGGTCGGCGTCGCGGGCGCACGCCTCGAGCATCATCTCCGAGGTCAGCGGATCGAGGATGGTGGCCTGGGGAGCACCCGCGGTGATGAACTCGTCGACCTCCGGCGTCCGCACCGTGGGACTGACGCGGATCGCCATCCCGGTGCGCCGTGCGGTGTCCAGCAGGATCGTGGCGAGGGCGCGGTCGTGGGACGGGAGCAGGACGAGCACGCCATGGCCGCCAGGTCCCGGGCCGCCGGGGACGATCGGTGTGCTCAGGATGAGCGGGTCGATGTGGGGCGTCTCGTCGCTGCTCCACCTGTTGCATGCGCGTTGCGCCGGTGCCCATTCGGCCATGGTCATCCGCGGGCCGATGGTGACCTGCGCCGGGTCGGTCGCGGCGGGCGCGAGGCCGACGCTCTCGAGGGCCGAGATCACGGCTCGGGTGTGGGCTGCGGCCGGCCCGAGCGAGGTCATCCAGCCGTCGACGACCACGTCGGCCGGTTCGGCGGGCCCGGCCCCCGGAGGCGCGTATCCGGCGCCCCAGATCGCGCGGAACGACGGGAGGTCATCCTCGATCAGGGACCCCCAGCGTGCGTAGAAGACGGCGGCGTTGGGGGTGACGCCCTGCAGGCGACCACGGGTGGCGCCCTCGCAGTGCACGATCACGATGTCGCCGCGGTAGACGATCCGCTGTCCGCCGCTGCGGATCCGCAGGCACAGGTCGACGTCCTCCCAGCCGTTGACGTACTGCTCGTCGAAGCCCGCGAGGGCCCGGAATCCGTCGGCGGGCATCACCAGGCATGCTCCGGTGACGCAATCGACGTCCACGACCGCCGCGGCGTGAGGGGCGTCGCCCGGCTCGTGGTGGAAGAGGTGATAGGGAACGACGAACCGGTCCGCCTGCTTGATCATCCAGACGCCGGCGTGCTGGATGGTGCCGTCGGGGTACAGCAGGCGTGCACCGACCGCGCCGACGCCGGGGACGCGGGCCTGCTCGACGAGGGCCTCGAGCGCTCCCGGCCCCACCGTGGTGTCGTTGTTGAGGAAGACGAGGGTCTCCCCGCTCGCTGCTGCCGCACCCGCATTGCAGCCGCCGGAGAAGTTGCGGTTGGTGGGCAACGCGACGATCGTCGCGCGGTCCTCCCAGGACCGGAGCAGGTCGAGCGTGTCGTCGGGGGAGGCGTTGTCGACGAGCACGAGCTCCCACGTGGTGCCCAGCGCCGGTCCGAGCGAGCGCTGCAGGCTGTCGAGGCATGCTTCGGTGACGGCCCTCTGACCGAAGCAGACGATGACGATCGAAGCGACCATGTGCGACAGAAGTCGGCCTGCGGCTCGATCACTTGAATGCGGTCTGCGTCAAGGCCGGCCATCCGCGGCCGACCACGTGGATGTGCCGGTGCTCGCATGTTGGGAGCACCGGCGCGTATCCCGAACGGATCGGAAGGTTCCCCATGTCCGAGGCAGCACCCATCGTCATCATCGGCGCCGGCGAGCAGGCGGAGATCGCCTACGAGTACTTCACCGTCGACTCCGACCAAGAGGTCGTCGCATTCGCCGTCGAGCGGGAGTACCTGCGCGAACCGGTGCAGGAGGGCCTGCCGGTCGTCGCGCTCGAGGAGCTGTCCGATCGCTTCGATCCGGCGACGCATCAGACGTTCGTCGCCATCTCCTCCCAGCAGCTGAACCGCGTGCGTCGTCGTCTGTTCGACGAGGTGAAGCGCCAGGGGTTCACCTGCGCGTCGTTCATCAGCCCCCACGCCTTCGTGTGGCGCAACGTCGAGATCGGCGAGAACTGCTTCATCTTCGAGAACAACGTGCTGCAACATCACGTCTCCGTGGGGGACAACTGCGTCCTGTGGAGCGGGAACCACGTCGGTCACCGGACGGTCATCGAGGAGGACGTGTTCATCGCGTCCCACGTGGTGATCTCGGGGTACTGCCGGATCGGGGCGCGGAGCTTCGTCGGCGTCAACAGCACGTTCGGGGACGGGCTGTCGATCGCGCCCGATTCCGTCGTCGGAGCCGGAGCCGTCGTCCACAAGAGCCTCCCCGAGCCACGCGGCGTCTACGTGGGCAACCCGGCGCGCCCGACCGGCCGCGACAGCTTCGCCACGTTCAAGGTCGAGGAGTAGGCGTGCAGGC
>JAOPZL010000006.1 GCA_025964175.1 Solirubrobacterales bacterium | reverse complement strand
GCGAGCATCGGCGCCGACGCCGCCCGCCTGTGCGCGATGCGCGGCCCAGCCGAGCTGCGCGCCGGCCTGCCGGCGATGGCCCGGTCGCTCCCCGACCCGGGCGACGTCCGCCGCTTCGCCACCCGCTTCCGCGCCTACGAGGCGTTCTGGGCGCGGATCGTCGAGGGCTCCGGGAACCTGACCTACCGCCTGGCCTTCAACTCGCTCGTCGGCGCCCGCGACGCCGGCGGGATCGACACCACCCTCTACGCGGGAGAGGTCGACGACGCCCGCGCCCTGACCATCCCCCTGGCCACGGCGATCGCGAGCGGCGAGCCCGACGTCGCCTTCACCCTCGCCCGCGATCTGCTCGACCGCGCGGTCGCGGCGACGCCGGAACCGAACCCAGCCCGCTAGGATCCGGAACTCTTCCGGACGCGTAGCTCAGCGGGAGAGCGCTCGCTTCACACGCGAGAGGTCGCTGGTTCGAAACCAGCCGCGTCCACTTTCTCAAATCACGCGCAACTGAGCGGGTTTGGGCGGACGGGGATGTCGAGCAACGTGCCCCGCCGAAGCACGCGAAACGGCCCGATTGCCATTTCGATTGCCAAAACCCCCTCTGGGGCGGCGGCAAGCGGCGACCAGCTCCCCATTCGGGATCGCTTTGCGGGCGCCATGCCGGATCTCGGAGGCGACTGATCGTGGCGTCCCACCACTGGTTCGGTCGTGCGCGCGGTCAAGGGCAACGGGCTGACCACCTACGCGGACCGAATCAGCGCCCATGGCCGCCGGCACCTCATCACCCTTGGCGATGAGGGAGACGGCTGGACGCCGGCTCGTGCCGAGCGTGAGCGCCACCGGGTCGCCGAGTCCATCAAGGCCGGGATCTGGCAGCCACCTCAGCGCCCCGCGAAGGACCGTGAACTTCAGCGACGGCTGTGCCGTTCAGCCGAAGCGAACGGTGGGGCGAGCGTCGCCCGCGTAGAGCACGGTGCCCGGCTTGGGTGCCTGGCTGGTGATGCGGCGGTGGCCGCGGCGAGGGGCGCTGCCGTCGACACGGAGGCGGACATCGCAGTGGTCGGCCGCCAGCACGCGGCGGGCCTGCGCGAGGGTGTAGCGGGTCAGCGTCGGTACGCGTCCGCAGATGGGCGTGCGCTGGTCGCCGATGGGCGCGAGCGGCTGGTCGGACACGGGTAGGGCGAGAGCGGTCAAGGCGCCGGTGAACGTGAAGCGGTCGCCGGGAACGATGGTGCTGGCGCCGGCGCTGGACAGCACGCGGACGTCGACGTCGCCCACGGCCGAGCTCGGAGCGCGGGCGGTGATCTGACGGTCGCCGTCGACGGTGTACCCCAGCGCGGGAGTGCCACCGAACAGCACGCCGGTCGCGCAGCCGAACCCGCTGCCGGTGATCGTCACCGCGCTGCCGGACGGCCCGGACGTGGGAGCGACCGCGAGAACGCTCGCCACCGAGGCGCACGGGTCGCCGGCCGCGACGGGAGCGGGAGCGGGAGGCGGAGCGGGAGCCGGAACCGTCGCGGTGATCCGTCCGATCCGGTTGCCCGCGCGCTCGGTGAACCAGACCTGCCCGTCCGGGCCTGCCGCGATCCCGTACGGCTCGCTCCCGAGGGTGATGCCGGCCGAGAACTCCGTCACGGTCCCGGAGGGCGTGATCCGCCCGATCCGGCCGACGCCGTTGACGGTGCCGTCGCCGAACTCGGTGAACCACAGGTTGCCGTCAGCGCCTGCGGTGATGGTGAGCGGGGTGCTGCCCGGGGTGATGCCGGCGGAGAAGACGGTCACGGTCCCGGTCGGCGTGATCCGCCCGATCCCGTCATTGCCGGTGCCGCGCTGGGCGAACCAGAGGTTGCCGTCCGGGCCCACCGTGATCCCGTACGGACGGCTGCCCGCGGCCAGGCCGAACTCCGTCACGACGCCGCTCGGGGTGATCCGCCCGATCCGGCTGGCGTTTGCGTTCGGCTCGGTGAACCACAGGTTGCCGTCCGGCCCCGCCACGATGTCGTATGGCCGGCCGCCGATGCCGGAGAAGCTCGTCACGACACCGCTCGGCGTCATCCGCGAGATGCGGGAGTAGTCCCAGTTGGTGAACCACAGGTTGCCGTCAGAGCCCTGCGCCAGCATGTACGGATCGGCCGCCCCGAACATCGTGTCAGAGGCGTCGAACGCCGTCTGCACGCCGGCGGGCGTGATCCGGCTGACGGTTCCGTCGTCGGTGACGAACCAGAGGTTCCCGTCCGTCGCGGGCACGATCCCGCGCACCCCGAAACCGCTGGCGATGGGGAACTCCGACACGGCGCCGGCGGGCGTGATCCGCCCGATCCGGTTTGCGCCGAGCTCGGTGAACCACAGGTTGCCGTCCGGCCCCGCCACGATGTCGGACGCCTGGCTGCCCGGGGTGATGCCAGTCGAGAACTCCGACACCGTCCCGACGGGGTCCGCGCCCGCCATCGCGGGAGTCGCGATGGCCATCGCCAAAGCGCATCCGAGGACGGCAACGACACGACGTGATACGACGAGCACGGATGGACACCTTGCTTGGGACGGGCCCGAGCACACAGCCACCCGGTCGATGCGATTCTCGCACACGCTCGGCGGCCACTGGAGTTGAACGTCCCTGCAGCGGGAGAGCCAGCGACCGCGACGGTGATTCGCCTATGGCCTCTCCCCTGCGCGCGCTTCACGCCGCAACCTCGACGCGGCAACCATTCTCGTCATCCCCGCCGGACATGGCGCGTAGCTGGACGAGTGCAACGTAGCGAGGAGCGCCTGAAGCTCATATCCGTGCCATTTCGCGCAAAGCGATAGCCGAACCGTCTGGCCGCAAGCCCACCGCGCGATCTGGTGCTGGCCCCGGCGTGAGCGATGAGTTTCGGTCTGCGTCGCGGTCTCAGAGCTGTATTGCGGAGGCGGCACCGTGCCCACTGATCGGGAGGACTGAGTTGCGCAACGAGGATGAGATGGGCGGGGGGTCGAGTTGGCCAAGCTGATCTATTCGGCGATCGCCTCGCTCGACGGGTACGTCGAGGACCAGCAGGGAAAGTTCGACTGGGCGGCGCCGGACGACGAGGTCCATGCGTTCATCAACGAACTCGAGCGGCCGATCGCGACCTACCTCTACGGGCGCCGGATGTACGAGACGATGGTCTACTGGGAGACCGTGACCACCAGCGGCGATCA
>JAOPZL010000002.1 GCA_025964175.1 Solirubrobacterales bacterium | reverse complement strand
CGATCAGCCGGCCGAGGCCGTCGCGGACGACGCCGTGGTCGTCGGCGAGCACGACGCGGATCATCGGATCGGCACCTCCAGCTCCACGGTCGTGCCCGCGCCGATGGCCGAGCGCACATCCAGCGTCCCACCCGCCTCGGCGACGAGCTCCTCCAGCAGCGTCATCCCGAGATGGCCTTCGTCGGCGCGGCGCGCGCGCATCGAGCCGTCGAAGCCGTGCCCGTCGTCGACGACGGTCAGGCGGATGGCGCGCCGATCACCGTCGGTGGCGCGCGCGACGCAGACGACCACCTGCGAGGCGCCGGCGTGCTCGGCGACGTTGCGCAGGGCCTCGCGGGCGACGCGGTAGACGAGGGGGTCGGCGCTGGAGCCGGCGGTGGCGCCGTCGTCGACGTGCAGCTCGGTCGTGACGCCGGCCGTGGCGAGCGGGCTGAGCAGGTCGTCGAGCGTCGCCTCCAGCCCCGCGGAGTCCAGCGACGGCGGGTGGATCTCGACGAGCAGCGTCCGCAGCGAGCGGATCCCCTGGCGCAGCCGCGTCGTGCTCTCGCGCAGCGCGCTCGCCTCGTCGTCGGCGCCGCGGCGGGCGGCGTCGTCGGCCAGCGGCGCCAGCCCGAACGCGACGCCGGCGAGGTCCTGGACGACCCCGTCGTGGAGGTCGGCGGCGATGCGCCGGCGCTCGCGGTCGGAGGCCTCGATCGCCCCCTCCAGCAGCCGCTCGCGCTCCCGGTGGCCGCGCTGCAGCCGCCGCGCCAGCGTCCACGACAGCGGGACCTGGAACAGGAGCAGGACGGCGAGCGCGGCGACGAGGGTGGGGGCCAGCGCGCGCAGCAGCCGCTGGCCGCTGGCGCTGACCGAGTCGAAGCGCTGGTAGGTCTCGAACAGGACCGGCGTGCCGTTGGGCGTGCGGATGACGGTGTGCGCCTCCAGCAGCTTGCCCTCGTGGCGCTCGTAGCGGTTCTCGGGCCGGCTGAGGTCGCTCAGCTCGGCGTCGGACCCGCCCTCGGTGAACAGCCGCTGCTCGTCCGCGCCCAGCCCGAACCGCCGGTCGATGATCGCCGGCTCGTCGGACCAGAGGATGCGCCCGTCGCGCGACCACAGCTTCACGCGCACGACCGAGTCGCTGAGCAGCTGGGTCTGCACGAGGTCGTCCAGGCGCGCCCGGGCGGCCGCGTCGCCGCGCAGGAGCCCATCCTCCAGGCCGGCGGCCTCGACGAGCGAGCCCTGCAGCTCGACGCGCTGGCGCGTGTCGCGCTCGGCCTCACGCACGGTGACCGAGCGCAGCGCGAAGAACCCGCCGACGACCACGACGGCGATCGCGGCCAGCGAGCCGAGCAGGAAGCGCCCGACCGCGGCGCCGACGCTCAGCGGCGCGGGAGGTCGGTGGCGGCGGCGAAGGCGAGGGATGGGCATCGGTTGGCGACATGGTGGCGGTCGGCGGGCGGTCGCAGGCGCCATTGCGACCTAAGTCCCATGGAAACCGGGACCGGTCGAGGCGCAGCATTGCCGTCATCGCAGCTCCGAGACAACCCAGGAGGTCTTCCATGACCCTGCTGCACCGCCGCACCATCCCCGCCATCGTCGCCATCGCCGCGCTCGGGCTGAGCGCCACGGCGCCGGTCGCCCTGGCCAGCAAGGGCGCCGACGACTCGGTCGCCCATCGGGCCGGCGACGACAACGGCAAACGTCACCACCGTGGCCATCACCACCACCGTGGCCACGATCACCACCGTGGTGGCGCCGACGACGGCCCCAACCACTCCTAGGAGCGTCCGCCGGGTCGCCGGCCGACAGCCGGCCGGCGGCCACCGCGGTGATCGCCATCAGGACCGCCGCGAGGATCAGGGGCCATCACGGAAGTCTGCCGTAGGGTGCAGCCATGGGCCTGCTCTCGACGGTGAAGCTGTACCTCAGGCGTCCACCCAAGCTCGACGCTCCCAGCGACCTCTACGAGCACGAGATCGGGCTGCTCGAAGGCGGCTCGCTGGACCTGCGAACGCTGCGTGGCCGGCCGACGCTGATCGTCAACACCGCGAGCAAGTGCGGGCTGACGCCGCAGTTCGAGGGCCTGCAGACGCTCTACGACGCCTACCACGACCGCGGCCTGCAGATGCTCGGCTGCCCGTCGGGCGACTTCAACGAGCAGGAGCTCGAGGACGCCGCGGCGATCGGCGAGTTCTGCCAGCGCAACTACGGCGTGACGTTCCCGATGACCGAGAAGGTCTCCGTGCGCGCGCAGCCGCACCCGCTGTGGGAGGACCTGGCCCGCCAGCCGGGGTCGGCGCCGCCGGTCTGGAACTTCTCCAAGTACCTCGTCGGCGCGGACGGGAAGCTGATCGCCCGGTTCTCGTCGAAGGTCGTGCCCGGGGACCCGTCGATCACGGCGGCGATCGAGGCGGCGCTGCCGGCCGCTCCCCAGCCTGCGGCGGATCCGGCCGAGGCCGAGCCCGCACCGGGCTGAGCGCCGCTGGCCGCGCGCCCGCGCTGGGGCACCGCGACCGCCCGCTCGCTACTCGTTCTCGGAGCGCCCCTGCCCGACCGGCGGATCCGCGCTCCACGGGAACACGATCCAGCGATCGGTGTGGCGCCAGACGTAGTCGCACTTGATCGTCGAGTACGGCTTCTCGTACAGCGTCGCGGTGCGGACCTCGCCGACGCGCGGCCCGCAGAACTCGTGCACGAGCGCGAGCGTCGCGCCGGTGTCGGCGACGTCGTCGGCGATCAGCACCTTCGCCGACTCGAGGTTCACGAGATCGGGTGACGGGGGCAGGATCATCGGGACGGGCAGGCGCTGGTCGACCCCGGTGTAGAACTCGACGTTCATCGTCGCCGTGTTCTTGACGCCGAGCGCGTAGCCCAGCGCCGCGGCCACGATGAGGCCGCCGCGGGCGATCGCGAGGATCAGGTCCGGCTCGTAGCCGCTGTCGTGGATCGACTCGGCCAGGCTGCGCGTCGCGGCGCCGACCTGCCCCCAGGGCAGGATCTCTCGGTCGGTGGCCGCATCGATGGAGCTCACGATTCGAGGCTATCGCGCGCGCCGACCGGTAGCGTCCGCGGCGTGCGTCGCAAGCCCCTGATCTGGCTGGCCGCTACCGGAGCGGTCGTTCTCGCCGTCCTGCTGCTGTTCCGCTCCTGGCTGGTGCGCGACGACACGGCGCCCGTCAGCGTCGGAAAGGTCGTTCAGGAGTACCACGGCGAACGCGCCGCGACGACCACGCTGCCGGCCGGCGCGCGCATCCCGAAGGCCGGCGTCTACTCGTTCGCCACCAACGGCTTCGAGCACGCCGATCTGCTCGGCGGCAGCCAGCACGACTACCCGAAGGTCACGACGATCACGATCCGCCCGGTCGGCTGCGGCTTCGAGCAGACGTGGACGGCGCTGGACAAGCGCGCCGAGGCGTGGACGTACTGCGCGCAGCCCGACGCGCTGCGCACCACGCGCTTCGTCGACCTGCACTCCTTCTACGGGCGCACCGACGACCGCACCTACACCTGCACGGGCGGCGCGATCCCGCTGACCGCCGGCGCGGCCCCGGCGACCATCACCTGCGCGCGCGACGGCGTCACCCGCGTCGACCATGTCAAGGCGATCGGCGACGAGAAGCTCGACGTCGGCGGCACCTCGGTCGCGACCGTCCACGTCCGTACGGCGACGCGGATGTCGGGCTCGACGAACGGGACGTCGACCTACGACAGCTGGCTGGAGCGCTCCACCGGCCTGCCGATCCGGATCACCGCCGACGTCGACAACGCGTCCGACACGCCGATCGGCACGAAGGTCCACTACACCGAGCGCTACGACCTGAAGCTGACCTCGCTGGAGCCCGCGGGCTAGAAGCGGATCGTGCCGGTCTGGCGGAAGGTCGCGCTGCTCATGTTCAGCGGGCCGGTGCCGGCGTAGCTGCCCGAGCCGCTGGCGCCCTTGTAGCGGCCGGTGCCGCCCGTGATCCGCTCGGTGCCCGTGAACCTCGCGCCCTTCAGGGTGAGCTTCGCGCGGGCCTTGACCGTCCCGCGGATCGTGCCCTTGGCGTAGGTGATGGTGAACTCGCCCGTCACGTCCAGTCCGTTGATGTGGACGACCTGGTGGACCTGGCCGCGGCCCAGGACCGAGGACTTCACCGTGCCGGTGTAGACCACGTCGGGCAGCTTGCCCGACGCCTTCTTGACCGTGGCGACGGTGGTGTCGCGGTGCGTGGTGGCCGCCGATGCCGGCGCGGCGACCGCGGCGCCGACGACGAGACCGGCGACGACGAGCACGGGGACGATGGGGCGAGCGGGGCGGAGCACAGGCCGATTCTCGCAAAGCCGCGCAAGCGGCTCAGGCGGTGACCGCCACGCCCGCCCGTCGCCGCCACTCCGCCTCGATCTCCTCCAGCGTCTTCCCGCGCGTCTCCGGCACCAGCCGCTGCGTGAAGACCAGGGCCAGGACGCCGAAGCCCGCGAGCACGAAGAAGACGGGCGCGCCGCCCCACGCGCCGAGCAGGATCGGGAACAGCAGCGAGATGAGGAAGTTCGCCCCCCACTGGATCGCGTTGCCGATCGAGATCGCCTGCCCGCGGATGAACATCGGGTAGATCTCGGCCGCCATCACCCAGAAGCCCCAGCCCCAGCTGACCGCGAAGAAGGCGATGAAGGAGAACAGCGAGCCCACCGCCACCCAGCGCAGCACGCCGCCGAAGTCGCCGATCGCGAACAGCGTCGCCAGCAGCCCCATCGAGAGCGTCATGCCGGCCATGCCGAAGAGCAGGATCCGGCGCCGGTCGATGCGGTCGACGAACAGCAGCGCGCACACGGTGGCCAGGAAGTTCAGCGCGCCGATGCCCGCGGTGGTCAGGAACGAGGTCTCGGTGCCCAGGCCCGCCTCCTTCAGGATCGTCGGCGCGTAGTAGATGATCGTGTTGATCCCGGTGATCTGCTGGAAGATGCCCAGCCCGATCCCGACGACGAGGATCGTGCGCGCGAGCGGGCTGGTCAGCGAGCGCGTGATCGACTGCTTGGGCCGCGCCGCCTCGGCCTCCACCGCGTCGACGATCTCGGCCAGCTCCTGCCCGGTGCGCGGGTCCTCGGGGTCGCGCAGCTCGTCGAGGACGTGGTGGGCCTCGTCGACGCGCCCGCGCGCGACGAGCCAGCGCGGCGACTCGGGCAGGACGAGCATGCCGAGCAGCAGCAGCGTCGCGGGTACGCAGGCCAGGGCGAAGACCGCGCGCCACTCGCCGTCGTCGGCGAATGCCGCGTTGACCAGGTAGGCGACGAGGATCCCCGCCGTGATCGCCAGCTGGAACAGCGCGACCATCGAGCCGCGCGATCTGCTCGGGACGATCTCGGCGATGTAGAGGGGGACGACGGTCGAGGCGAACCCGATGCCCAGGCCGATGATCAGCCGCGCGCCGATCAGCACCTCGACGTTGGGCGAGGCGGCGGCGAGGATCGCACCGATGACGAAGACGACAGCGGCGAGCACGACGACGGCGCGGCGCGAGAGGCGCTGGGTCAGCCAGCCCGAGCCGATCGCCCCGAACAGCGCGCCGAGGGTGACGGCGGAGACGACGAGCCCGATGCCGCTGGAGGAGACGTCGAAGTCGTCCTCGATGAAGACCTGGGCACCGGAGATCATCCCGGTGTCGTAGCCGAACAGCAGGCCGCCCATCCCGGCGATCGCGGCGGCCATCCAGACGCGTGTCTGGTAGGTGAAGTGCTGCCCGTGCTCGGGCGCGGTGACCGGCATCCCTGCTCCTCCTTGAGACAGTGCCAACGGGCCACGGCAGCCCGGCGCCACTCTATGGGAGGATCGCGTCACGATGAAGCTCGCCAACGGTGCTCCCGCTTCGCTGTCCGTGTCGATCGCCGCGCTGGTGGTGTCGTTCCTGCCGTGGCAGTCGGCGTCCATCGGGCCGTTCACCGCGACGGTCAGCGAATGGCAGGGAATCGGAGTGCTTGCGGGGCTCCTGCTCGTCGCGCTGGTGATCTGGAACGCGCTGCGGGTCGGCAACGTTCCGCTGCCCGTGCCCGTGGCGCCCGCGCTCCCCGGCTTGCCCGTCGCCGCGCTGCTGCTGCTGTTGACGCTCATCAAGTTCCTGGCCGCCAACGAGTTCCGCACCTTCTGGGCGTGGCTGGGCCTGCTCCTGGCGATCCTCATCGTGGTCGTTGCGTACCTCGAGGCCGAGCCGATGCTGAAGATGCTCCGGGCGATGCGGTCGGGAGCGACCCCGGGGATCCCGGCGGCGGGCGGGGGTGCGGATTCGGCGGGTGGGTCCGGCGCGCCGGCCGCGCCGGCCGCACCGCCTG
>JAOPZL010000424.1 GCA_025964175.1 Solirubrobacterales bacterium | reverse complement strand
CGCCCCTCGGCGCCGGCGCACAGCGCGCCCGCGCCGGCCTCCTCCGGCGGACCGCCGCCCAGCTCGTCCGCGACGGGCGGCTGGGCCGGCGACTTCACGCCGTAGCGGTCAGACCCGCGCGAAGCGGAGCGTCGTGCTCGAGGCGTGCTTGCGGTGCGCCTTGTGATGCGCCGCGCGCCGATGGGCGCGCGCGGCGCGCTTGCGGGCGGCGGCGATGCGCTTCGCGCGGGCCGCGCTGCTGCTCGCCGCGGTCTGCCGCGCGCCGGTCGTGGCGGCGGCGGTCGACGGGAACACCACGTAGACGATGATCGTCACCGGCGGTGCGGCCTGCGCCGGCGCCGTGGCGGTCGTCGTGGTCACGGCCGCTGGCGCCGTGCTCGTCTGGGTCACGACCACCGTCGCGGTGGCGATCTGCTGCTGCGACGCCCCGCCGGTCTGCTGCTGCCCGGTCCCGCTCTGCTGCTGGGAGGCGCCGCTCCCGGTCTGCTGCTGGCTGCTGCCGCTCTGCTGCTGGGACGCACCGCCGCCCGCCTGCTGCTGCCCGGTGCCGCTCTGCTGTTGGGAGGCGCCAGTGCCGGCCTGCTGCTGGCCGGTGTCGCTCTGTTGCTGGGAGGCGCCGCTGCCGGTCTGCTGCTGGCCCGTGTCGCTCTGCTGTTGGGAGGCGGCAGCGTTGCCCGCCGCCTGCTGCTGGCCGGTGTCGCTCTGCTGTTGGGAGGCGGCCGCGTTGCCCGCCGCCTGCTGCTGGCCGGTGTCGCTCTGCTGCTGGGCCGCCTGCGGCGGGTCCCCTTCCGCGGCCATGGCGGGCGAGGCCATCGCCATGAGGGCGAACGCGATCGGCGCGCCGGTGAGGGCTCGTCTC
This sequence comes from Solirubrobacterales bacterium, assembly GCA_025964175.1. Lineage (GTDB taxonomy): Bacteria > Actinomycetota > Thermoleophilia > Solirubrobacterales > Solirubrobacteraceae > Capillimicrobium. The sequence goes on along the minus strand of JAOPZL010000424.1, from coordinate 11,661 downwards.
ATGAGGAACTCCTTTGGCATCGATGGCCGGATCGCCCGGCCGTGCAGTGGTGCGACCGTACGGATCCGGCCCTGTTCCGCCTGGGTCGTGTGCCGGGGTTGTCGGGCAACGAACTGCGCCCGCCGGGGCCGGATCCGCGCCCCGTCAGAAAGCGAACCCCGGGGCGGCTCGAGGACGGCGCGGTTTCCCCCGCTCAGGAGGATCGGACGATGGCCGGAACAGCCCCTGCGGCACAGCATCCGCTCGACGGGCGCCCCGGGACCCCGGCCCGCCGCCGCTCCGACGCGATCGCCGTCGAGACGGTTCGCACCGGCCGTCATCACCCCGGTCTGCACAGCGACGCGCTCCCGATGCTGCTCTACGTCGAGAGCGGCTCCGGCTGGTATCGCCAGGGCGACGAGAGCGCCAAGGTGGGCCCCGGCTCCCTCTTCTTCCTCGTGCCGGGCGAGGCGCACGACGTCGACGGCCTACGCACGACGCTGACCTGGATGGTGCGCTTCCGGCCGGAGGTCGTGGGCGTCGTGCTCGACGGGGGGCAGGCGCGGCGTCCGGCTCCGGGCAGCCCGGTCTGGCTGCGGCTGCTGCGCCCCGCGTCGCTGCACGGGGGCGTCATGGTGTCGGCGCCCGCACGAGCGCGGTGGCAGTGGCACCTGCGCGCCCTCGCGCACGAGCTGCGCACCCGTCCCGCCGGCTATGGCCAGGCGGCGCCCGCGCACCTCACGCTCCTCCTGGTCGCGCTCACGCGCCTCACGTTCCCCGCGCTCGACGGCGCGTCACTGCGGCGCGAGCCCCTGATCGCCGGGCTGTTCGCGGTCATCGACGAGCGCTACCGCGAGCCGCTCTCGCTGCAGGACATCGCGCAGGAGGTCGCGCTGTCGCCGCGCCACCTCACGCGCGTCACGCGGCGCCTGACGGGGAGGACGGTGATGGAGTGGGTCCTGGAACGGCGCATGGCCGAGGCCCGCCGGCTCCTGCTCGAGAGCGCGCTCCCGGTGGAGCAGATCTCCCGGCTGGTCGGCTACCGCGACCCCGGCCACTTCCGGCGCCAGTTCCGCCGCAAGCACGGCGTCGCACCCTCCCAGTGGCGCGCGAACGTCCCCGCCTGAGCCGCCCGAACCACCCTCTCTGAGCCGCCGAAACGCCCGGGCGGCCCGATCGGCCCGCAAGACGGCCTCCATGGCCCGGTTCGACCTCTGACACCTCTCTAGGTTCGAATACTGACCTGACGCCGAACCGGAGGAGTCATCATTCTGACCCCCCTCGGGACGCTGCTCGGAACGCTGCTCGGCGGATTGCTGGGACTTGGGGTGCCGGCTGCGGCCGCAACGCCGCCCACCCCTCCGCCCGCCTGCTCCTCTGCTGTGAGCTCGCTGCGTGCCGCCGCCCCCACTCACCACACGTCCACCCGGCTGCTGCCCGACGGCAGCAGCGTCGAGACGACCTGCGTCCCGCTCGCCGGGCGCCACCACGACCAGACCCTGGTGCGGTCCGTGACGCGCGCCGCCGTGCGCCCCACCGCGCCCTCGGCGCTGGTGACTTCACGGTCCTGCCGTGACGGGTACTACCGCAACTGGCCCGGAGGCTGGGCCGGCGGGACGTACGACTACGTGATCAACCCGTCCGGCATGCCGAACCGGTCCCGAACGATGCGAGCGATCCGCCGCGCCCACCGCACCTGGAACGAGGCGACCAACGACTGCGGCATCCCGGCCCAGCGCCTCGTCCGGTTGCACGACGCCGGCACGACGCACCGCCACTTCGGCCGCCGGCCCGATGGCGTCAACGTCGTCGACTTCGGCGACATGGCCGCGATCGGCATGAGCAACCGGACCACGCTCGCCTACACGCAGACCTGGTGGAGCGGCAACCGCATCGTCGAGACCGACCAGCGCTTCAACATCCACAAGCGCTGGTCGACCAGCGGTGCGCGTGGGGCCTTCGACGTGCAGGCGGTCGCGACCCACGAGACCGGCCACACGCTGGGCATCGCCGGGGACTACGCGGGCCGCGCCCACCTGGGGCTCACGATGGCGGCGAACATCGCCCCGGGTGAGACGCGCCCGCGGACCCTGGGCTGGGGCGACATCCTCGCCCTGCGGGCGCTGTACCCGTAGCCCCACCCGCGACTGGCCGCTAGGCCCGGCGCAGGAAGTAGATGATGAGGATGATGAGCAGGATGATGACCAGGATCCCGATGATCCCGTAGCCGGCGAGGGCGAACGGCATGGAACAGCCTTCCGTCGATTGGGGGTGGAGAAGGCGTGCTACCCGATTCGCGGTATCGCATTCCCTCCAAATGCAGGGATTAGGTCGGCCACCGAGTTGACCGTGGCGTCGGGCCGCCGGCTCTCCGGGAGGCTGGACAGATCGATCGCTCCACTGATCCCGCTGCGCACGAGCACCGTGCGGGCGCCGCCGGTCAGGCCCAGGCCGATGTCCATCCGTAGGTCGTCGCCGATGACGGCCAGGTCCGCGGACGCGAGGCCGAGGAGCTCGGTCACCGCGCGGACAGCCGCCGCGGACGGCTTGCCGACGACGGTCGGCCGCGTCTCCGAAGCCTTCGCGATCGCCGCAGTCGCCATCGCCCCGTGGCTGTAGATCGGGCCGTTGGCGCCCGCGTAGGCGGGGAGGTAGCTGGCGGTCAGCAGGCGCGCCCCGCCGACGACCGCGCGGGCGGCGCGCTCGAGGACGAGCATCGAGACGTCATGGACGTGGGCGACGAACACGACGTCCGCGGCCTCGGCGGGCTCGTCGTCTCCGAGGAGGTCGACGCCGGCGGCGCTCAGGCGCGCGCCGGTCGTCCCGGTCGCGACGAGCAGCACGCGCTGGTCGCGGTGGCGCCGGCGCAGGTGGGCGATGCAGCTCTCCACCGGCGTCAGGATCTGCTCGCCCTCGACCTCCAGGCCCACCGAGCGCAGCTCGATCGCGATCGTCTCCGGCGCGATGTGCGTGCCGTTGGTGAACAGGGCGAACGGCCGGCCGGAGGACCGGATCGCGTCGAGCGCCTCGCGCGCGCCGGGGACGGCGAACGTCTGGTGGTCGGAGCCACGGCGGATGAGTGTGCCGTCGATGTCGAAGACGAAGCCGCGCACCTCGTCGAGCAGCCGGCGATCAGGTCCCACGGCGCCACACCATCTCGTCCTCGCCCTGGAGCAGGCGCAGGTAGCTGATCGAGGGCCGCGCGGCGACCTCCCGCAGCAGGCGCACGAGCGGGCTGGCCGCACCGCCGCCCGCCGCCACCATCGGCCGCGCCGGCGCATGCACCATCGCGTCGACCTGTTCGGCCGGCATCGTCAGTCGCAACAGCAGCTCCTCGTCGCTCATCGTCGTTCCCAACCGCGCTCGCGCGCCCTCCAGCGAAAGCGGCTGCACCTGGGCCAGCTCCCGTGCCCGCGGACGCGACAGCACGCGGTCGGCGATCTCCGGGTCGACCGGCGCCGGTGGTGCGCCGAAGTGGCCGAGGAAGTAGCGCACGACCTCGTCGGGCACCTGCGAGTAGCGCTCGCCGCCCATGACGTTCATCGCCGCCTGGGTGACGAGGAACTGCGCGTACGGGGTCACGACGATCGGAAAGCCGAACTCGGCGCGCACCCGGGAGACCTCGGCCAGCGCCGCGTCGAACAGCTCGGGCCGGCGGATCTCCTCGAGCTGGCGGCGCATCGTGGTGACGACGCCGCCGGGCAGCTGGTGGGTCTCGTACGTCGCGTCGTACTCGGCCGGCACGCCGGGCGGCAGACCCTTGGCGGCGGCGAGCGCCCGGAAGTGCTCCGACATCTCGGCCAGCGCCTCGAGGTCGAGCCCGGAGTCGAACCCGAGCGCCTGGAGGTTGCGCACGGTCGACTCCGCCGACGGCTGGGAGTTCCCGTTGGCCAGCGGCGCGACCGCCGTGTGCAGGCTGGAGAAGCCCAGCCGCGCGCCCTCCATGTAGCTCAGCGGCGCGTGGGCGATCGTGCAGTGGCTGTGCAGCTCGACCGGGCGCCCGGCGAACGCCCCGAGCAGCGGCGGCGCGAGCTCGCGCAGGCGGTCCACGCTGATCAGGCCGCCCGGGTCCTTGAGGTAGAGCCGATCGACGTCCGGGCTGGTGGCGATCGCCTGGGCCCGCGTGGCGAAGTGCGCGTCGTCGTGCACGGGGGAGCTCGAGTAGGTCAGGCCGACGACGATCTCCTCGAAGCCCTCCTCGCGGGCGATGCGCGAGATCAGGGCGAGCTGGGACACGTCGTTCATCGGGTCGGCGATCTGCACGCGGCGGATCCCGTTGCGCAGCACGAGCCGGAACGCGAGGCGGATCACGTCCTCCTCGGCCGGCTCCCACGAGATGAACCGCATCCCGGTCGTGAGGAAGGTCAGCGGCGTGCGCGGCATCGCGTCGCGCATCAGCCGGATCCGCTCCCACGGGTCCTCGCGGTGGTAGCGGACCGAGATCGCCATGTGGGTCGACGAGGTGAAGTCCAGCGCGCGGTAGCCGACGCGGTCGATCGTCGGGGCGATCGCGAGCACGTCGGGGGTCGTGAGGCCGGTTGCGCCCCACAGCGACTGGTTGCCGTCGCGCGTCGTCGTGTCGACGAGGTCGATCGGGGTCGGGGTCGGGGTCGGCTCGCTCATCCCAGCGATTCCTCCAGCCAGCGGGTGGTGACGGCGCCGTGGGCGAACGCGTCGTCGGCGAGGACCCGCGCCAGCAGCGCGCGGTTCGTCTTGACGCCCGTGACCTCCAGGCCGTCCAGGGCGCGCGCCACGACGCCGAGCGCGCTCGCCCGGTCGGGGCCGTGGCCGATCAGCTTGGCCAGCAGCGAGTCGTAGTACGGCGGCACGAGCGTCCCGTCGGCGCAATGCGTGTCGACGCGCAGCCGCCCGACGTCGGGTACCGCGAAGCGCTCGATGCGCCCCGGGCTGGGCCGGAAGCCGTGCTCGGCGTCCTCGGCGGTGAGGCGGCACTCGATCGCGTGCCCGTCCAGGACGATCTCGTCCTGGCTGAAGCGCAGCGGCTCGCCGTCGGCGATGGCCAGCTGCTCGGCGATGAGGTCCAGGCCCGTGACCGCCTCGGTGACCGGGTGCTCGACCTGGATGCGGCAGTTCATCTCCAGGAACGAGAACTCGCCGCTGGCGGCGTCGACGACGAACTCGACGGTGCCGAGGTTGCGGTAGCCGATGGCGCGGGCGAAGGTCACCGCGGCGTCGCGCAGCGCGTCGCGCACGGCGACGTCGAGGTACGGCGCGGGCGCCTCCTCGACGAGCTTCTGGTAGCGGCGCTGGACCGAGCAGTCGCGTTCGCCGAGGTGGACGACGCTGCCGTGGTCGTCGGCGGCGACCTGCACCTCGACGTGCCGCGCGGCGGCGACGAAGCGCTCGACGTAGAGGCGATCGTCCCCGAAGGCGGCGCCGGCCTCGGCGGCCGCGACCGGGTACTCGCGATCGAGCTGGGCCTCGTCGGCGGCGAGCTTGATGCCGCGTCCGCCGCCGCCCGCCGCGGCCTTCAGCAGCACGGGATAGCCCGCTTCGGAGCCCGCGAACGCGCGTGCCTCCTGGATCGAGGAGACCTCGCGCGCGGGCACGAGCGGGAGCCCGGCCTCGCGGGCGGCGGCGCGGGCCCGCAGCTTGTCGCCGGCGAGCTCGATGACCTCCGGCGGCGGGCCGACGAAGCGCACGTCGTTCTCGCGGGCCAGCGCGGACAGGCGCGGGTTCTCGGCGAGGAAGCCGTAGCCGGGGTGGATCGCGTCGCATCCCGTGGACAGCGCCGCCTGGACGATCGTCTCGACGCGCAGGTAGCTCTCGCCCGCGGGCCCGGCGCCGATGCAGACCGCGCGGTCGGCCATGCGGGCCGCGAGCGAGTCGCGATCGACGTCGGAGACCGCGACGACCGTCTCGATCCCCAGCGCCTGGCAGGTCCGCACGATCCGCACCGCGATCTCGCCGCGGTTGGCGACCAGCACCCTCGCGATCGTCACGAGGAACCCGACCCGCCCGGCCGGATGCGGAACAGCGGCTGGCCGTACTCGACGAGCGCGGCGTTCTCGGCGCACACCTCGACGATCGTCCCCGCCACGCCCGCCTCGATCGAGTTCATCATCTTCATGACCTCGATCAGGCAGACGACCGTCCCGGGCTCCACCTCGGTGCCGACCTCGACGAACGGCGCGCGGCCCGGCGCCTCGGCGCGGTAGAAGGTGCCGAGCATCGGGGCATCGACGGTGGGGCCATCGGCGGTGGCGGTAGCGGTGGCAGCCGGGGCCACTGCGTCGGCCGCTGCCGCAGCAGGGGTCGCGGGAGCGCCGGGCGGCACGGGAGCCGCGGCCGCCCGCGGAGCGACCCGCGGCGGTGCGACCTCCTCACCGGCGCCGAACCCGTTGCCGCCTCGCCGCACGTGCAGCGAGAAGCCCTCCATGTCGATCTTCAGCTCGTCCAGCCCGGACTCGTCGATCAGCCGCAGGATCTCGCGGACGTCCTCGTCGGTCAGCGCCATCAAGAGCCCGTCGTTCCGGCGCCGAACTGGCTCATGACCATCGCCATCGCGGAGACCGGCTCGCTGGGCGCCGCCGCCGCGGGCTTGGCCACCGCGGTGACCGGGCGCGACTGCAGCACCAGCACCGTCGCGTCGGCGTCCAGCGCCCACTCGACGTCCTGGTGGCCGCCGAAGTGGCGCTCGATCCGCCGCGCGAGCGCGGCGAGCTCGGACAGCTGCGCGTCGTCCAGGCACGCGACCTTGCGCCGCGCGGCGTCGACCTCGCGCGTGATCGTCCCGGATCCGCCCGCGCCCGCCGGTACATGCTCGACGTGCTTGTCGTTGATCGTGCGGCGCACGACCTCGCGGGTGATCTTGGAGACGAGGAAGTCGTCGGGCGTGACCTCGCCGCCGACCACCCCGAGCCCCAGTCCCCAGCTCGCGTTGACGGCGACCATCGACGGGTCGCCGGTGATCGGGTTGCAGGTGAAGAGCACGCCGGACACCGTCGCGTCGACCATCCGCTGGACGGTCACGCCCATGGCCGGCGCATCGTCGTCGGCGGCCATGCGGGCGCGGTAGGCGATCGCGGGCGCGCTGTAGAGCGACGCCCAGCAGTCGCGGACGGCGGCGCAGACCGCGTCGGCGCCGCGCACCCACAGCAGCGTCTCCTGCTGGCCGGCGAAGGTCGCCTCCTCGCCGTCCTCGCCGCGGGCGCTGGAGCGCACCGCGACCGGCGGGTCGTCATCGCCGACGGCGGCGTACCGGGTCAGGATCTCGGCGCGCACGTCATCGGGCAGCGGCGCGGCGCGCATCGCCTCGCCGATCGCGTCGACCGCGCGGTCCAGCGCGCCGGAGTCCCCCGGCTCCAGCCCGTCGATCGCGCGGTCGATGGCGGCCACCAGCGACGGGTTCGCCTCCAGCAGCGCCTCGAACGCGCCGACCGAGATCGCGAACCCGCCGGGCACCGGGATCTCCGCGCCGAGCAGCTCGCCGAGCGCGGCCGACTTGCCGCCGAAGCGATCGGCGTCGGAGGAGCGCAGCTCGTCCAGCGCGCGCGTGTGAGCGGGCGTCCCGGTCACGACTGCGGCCCGTCGTCGAGGATCGTGACCGTCCCGGTGACGCCGTCGACGCGCAGCAGCTGGCCGGTCTTGATCGTCGCCGTCGCGCGCCCGGTGCCGACCACGGCCGGCATCCCGTACTCGCGGCACACGATCGCGGCGTGCGACATGACGCCGCCGATGTCGGTCACCGCGGCGCGGATCTTGGAGAAGATCGGCGCCCACGCCGGCGAGGTGATCGTGCAGACGAGGATCTCGCCCTCGCGCACCTGGGAGAGGTCGCCGACGCCGCTCATGACCCGCGCGCGACCCTCGACCACGCCGGGCGACGCGGGGGCGCCGCGCAGCTCGCGCGAGTCGACGTCATCGGCCGCGCGCGCCCACTCCTGCAGGCGTGCGGGGGTGACGCCCCAGAGCATCACGGTCATCGGGTCGCTCACCGTCTCGGGCATGGTCCCCAGGGCCGGCGGCGGCGTCCAGTCGGCGAGGCGCGCGAGCAGCTCCTTGCGCCGCGCGGCGATCGGCGGCCAATGCGCGGGACCGAGCGGCACGCCGCCGGTCGCCCAGCTCAGCGACAGCTCGTCCAGCGCGGTGCCGACCTCGTGGCGCGAGAGCTGGAAGATGTCCTCGCCGTCCTCCAGGAACCCGTGGCGGGCCAGCAGCGCACCGAACTCGCGGACCTTGTTGAAGAAGCGCGCCTGGAACCAGTAGTCGCACCAGAACTTGTGCTCCTCCACGTACGGGAAGACGGTGCGCGACAGGCCCAGCAGCTCGCGGAACGTCTGCGCCGCGGCGGGCTCCATGAGCGAGGAGTACTCGTCGGCGAGGCGGTCGCGCTCGCGCTCGATCTCCTCGGTCGGCCGGTCGATCTCGCGGCCCGCGTGCAGGGCGGCGACGTGTCCGATGAGCGAGGCGTAGGGGATCGTCGGGTCGTCGTACCAGCTGCCGTAGTAGTGGTAGAGGCCGTCGCCGGTGCCCATGTTGAACCACGGGTCCTTGATCGCCTCCAGCGCCTCCAGCCACGCGCGGCCCGCCTCGCTCGTCGCCAGGTCGGCGTCGATCTCGTCGGGCGTGCGGCCCTCGACGAAGGCGCCGTCGACCCCGGTCTCGATCGCCAGCCGCGCGAGGCGGCGCAGCTCGGCGTCCGCGCGGAAGAGGATCACGTCGATGCCGGCGACCATCTGGGCGACGTGCTGGTCGGGGATGTCGGGCAGCTGCGACTTGCAGAAGTCCGAGAACGTCGCGTAGGCGCCGTAGCCGAGCAGGAGGAACTCGAAGTGGTGCTCCCACATCTCGTCGGCGCAGCGCAGCGTGCGGTCGTAGGCCTCCAGCAGGCGCACGTGGCTGATCCGCTGATCGCCGAACGCGACGTCGTCGGACTCGTACTCGGGCAGGTCGGGGACCTCGAGCGCGGTGATCTCGGCCAGCAGCGCCTCCATCTTGCCCCGCCACTCGCCGTAGAGCGAGTCCCAGTTGCTGAAGTAGTGGCCGGCGCGCTTCTCGAAGAAGCCGGCCCGCTCCGCCATCTTCGCCGGGTCGGTGACGTAGTTGGCCGAGATGTAGACGTACCCGTTGACGATCCGGTAGTCGATCCCCATCGCCGGCGGGACCGCGAAGGTGCGGTTCTGCCAGGCGCCGACCGCCTGGTACGGGCCGTCGATCGCGACGACGTCGAAGGCCGGCATCGGGACGGGGAAGTGCTGCGAGTTCCAGAACCACAGGCGCTGCTCGTCGAGCTCGCGGCGCGGCTCGGCGTACAGGGTGTAGTACGGGTACATCTCCTCCCAGCCTTCACACCCCGGCGGCGTCTCGATCTTGAACGGGCTCGGGAACGCAGCTGCAGGGCTCGCTGTCGCGGCCATCGACGAATCCTCTCTCCTCACTCCGGCCGCCCGGATCGCGCGGCCGTCCCTTTCTCAGGAAGACTTATACAGCTCGAGCCTCCAGGAGCGAAGCGCCGAGTCATCCTCGGCCACGGCGCAGCGAGGCTGACCGGGGTCGCGACGCAGACCCTCTAGACTGCCTGACTTCTCCCGGAGAGGTGGCCGAGTGGCTGAAGGCACTCGCCTGCTAAGCGAGTATGGGGTTTACACTCCATCGCGGGTTCGAATCCCGCCCTCTCCGCTTCATCGTCGTGGACAACGGGGTCTCTCGGGGCCGCGGCGATCGGGGTTGGCGAGCGTTGCCCACCGCTCCACTGCACATCGTGCGGTGTTCGGTCGGGTATGCGCTCGTCCGTGCTCCGCCGAATCCTCCTCCTCTCACTGCTCGCCGGTCTCGCCGCCGCGCCCGCCGCCCTGGCCGCCGCTCCGGCCCCCAACGTCGCGACCGGTGACGTCGCCGACGTGGGCCAGACGCTCGTGACCCTGAAGGGCACCGTCGATCCCAACGGCGCCGCCGCGACCTACGTCTTCCAGTACGGGACGTCGGCGCTGAACCAGACGACGGAGACGCGCAACGTGGGCTCCGGTGACGGCAGCGTGTCGGTCTCGGTCCAGGTCGGGGCGCTGCGGGCCGGGACGAAGTACCAGTACCGGATCGTCGCGACGAACGAGGGCGGCTCCTCCAGCGGCGCGACCCGCACGTTCACGACCGCCAAGGCTCCGGCGACGCCCCCGTACGCCGCCACCGGCTCGGCCAGCGCGATCGACCAGGACGGCGCGACGCTGAGCGCGACGCTCAACAACCGCGGCGCCGACGCGACCTACCACTTCGAGTACGGCCCGACCACCGGCTACGGCGCCTCGACCGCCAACGCGCCGCTCGGCCCCGACAGGAACACGCACACCGTCACCGCGCCGATCGGTGGCCTGACCGCGAACACGACCTACCACTACCGCGTGGTGCTGGTGGTGGGGGCGACGACGGTGCGGGGCACCGACCGCTCGTTCAAGACGGCCAAGGTGCCCAACGGCCTGCTGATCCAGTCCGGCTCCAACCCCGTCCGCTACGGAGCGGGCACGCAGATCAGCGGCATCCTGGCCGGTTCGGACAACTCCGGCAAGACGGTCACCGTCCAGGCGGACACGTTCCCGTACGGCGACGGCTACAGCAGCGTGGCCAGCGGCAGGACCGACGGGACGGGCGCCTACCGCATCACCGTCTCGCCGGTGCTGACGAGCACCCGGTACCGCACGGTCGCGGACACCAATCCCGACGTGATGAGCCAGCCGCTGGCCGTCGGTGTGAGCGTCCTCACCTCGATCCACGTGTCGACGCAGCACCCCAGGCGCGGAGCGCGCGTGCGCTTCCGCGGCAGCGTGCAGCCCGGCCAGCCCGGTGCGTCGGTGTCGATCCAGAGGCGCGTCGGCCATCACTGGCAGACGGTGGCCCGCACCCGTCAGACCGCGAACGGCTACAGCCGCCGGGTCCGCGTGCGCTCCAGCGGCCGCTACCGCGTGGTGGCCCGCGCCTCCAGCGGCGCGCACGTGATGGGAGCGAGCGGTTCTCGCACGCTGAGGGTCCGTCGCTGACGCGGCCCGCTACCCTCCGATGCGTTGCCGGCGCTCACGCGTCGGCCGCGCGACGCGGCGGCTACACTGTCCCGCTCTGCGCCCGTAGCTCAGCTGGATAGAGCGTCGGTCTACGGAACCGAAGGTCAGAGGTTCGAATCCTCTCGGGCGCGTATGGAGAAGGCCCTGCTAACGCGGGGTCTTTTCTCGTTTCAGGAGTGGGGGCCACAAGCTTTTGTCTCCGAATTTTGTCTCGAAGGACGGTGCGGTCCTGGATCGTGTCCGGCGCGGCCTCACCGGAGCGCGGCTGCCGACTCCCGTGCCGACGCCAAGCACCAGCGGTGACCGGTTGATGCGCAGCCCGTCGACCAGCCGCGCCGCGAGGCGCTGGTCGATGACGATGCGTGTTCCATGTCGAGAAGCGCTGACCGGCTCCGCTCATCAGATGAAAGGCCGCGAACGGCGCGGCCCACGACACGAGGAGACCACGATGACGAAGCATCTGCTGCACGACGAGCACACGCCGCAGGAGCCGGCCGGAGGCCGTTCATGACCGTCCTGCGCCTGGAGCACATCGGCATCGTCGTCGACGACCTCGCGGCGGCGACCGCGTTCTTCGTCGCACTCGGGCTCGAAGTGGAGGGCGAGGCGTCCGTCGAGGGCGGCTTGGTGGACCGGGTGAACGGGCTCGAGGGCGTGCGGTCGGACATCG
>JAOPZL010000412.1 GCA_025964175.1 Solirubrobacterales bacterium | reverse complement strand
GACTCGATCGTGGAGTCGGTGATGTGGCCGGCCGGGACCATGATCCACACCGCGCGCGGCTTCTCGAGCTTGTCGACGAACTCCTGGAGCTCGGTGGCGCCGTCGATCACGCCCTCGTCGGTCAGCTTGCCCACGGTCTCCGGGTTGACGTCGTATCCGACGCAGCGATGCCCGTCCTTCACCAGCCGCCGGACGATGCCGGCGCCCATCCTGCCCAGTCCAACCATTCCCAGCTGCATCGGCGTGTCGGTCGCCATTGAGGTGTGCTCCTGTCGCGTCGTGGAAAGGTCCGGCCCTTCAGTGTGACGGGAGAGCGTGGGCGGGGGCTGTCCGCTACTGCAGGTCGATCCGCACGGTCAGCAGCTCGGTCGACATCGTGCGCACGACGAACGCGTTCAGCGCGCTCCCCGGCCGGGCGCGGGCGATCGCCCGCTGGCGCCGGCGCGGGTCATCGTCGGGGAGGATCGTGGCCACGCCGTCGCGCCACCGGCCGCGCAGGAACCCCGCCGGGACCTTCACGCGGACGTGCGGGTCGGTGCGGATGTTGCGCACGTAGCCGGACCGCTGCCCGTGCTCGGCCACGATCCACAGCACGTCGCCGATCCGCCCATCCCCCACCGGCGTGCGTCGCGGCTCCCCGCTGACGCGTCCCCGGGTCTCCAGCAGCGCGTACCCGGGCGGCTGCAGCCGCTGGGCCAGCAGCCACCGGATGGGCGGGTTGAGCAGCCGCAGCTGCAGCGCCTGGACGACCCGGTACTTCGTCGAGCCGGCCGCGGCCGCGCCGGCCATCAGCGCCCCGGGGAGCCGGGACGGTGCGTCACGCCGTCGGTGATCAGCCGGGCGCCGCGGCCGCGCGTCAGGAAGTTGACCGCCCAGCGGATCAGGACGATCACCCGGTTCTGGAACCCGATCAGGTAGAAGAGGTGGACGAGCAGCCAGGTCGCCCAGGCGAGCGGGCCGGCGAGGTGCAGGCCGTGGATGTCGGCGACGCCCTCGCCCCGGCCGATCGTGGCGAGCTGCCCCTTGTCGAGGTACCGGAACGGCTTCGTCGGCCGGCCGGCCAGGCGGTCGAGGATCAACTTGGCGGCGTAGCGGCCCTCCTGCATCGCGACGGGCGCCAGGCCCGGCAGGGCGATCGGGTCGCCGCCCCTGGGGTCGCGCAGCACGACCATGTCGCCGAGCGCGATGACCTCCGGCTTCCCGGGAAGCGTCAGGTCGGGCTCGACGGCGACGCGTCCGGCGCGGTCGACCTGCGCGCCGCAGCCGTGGCCGAGCATCCCGGCCAGCGGTGATGCCGTGACGCCGGCCGCCCAGATCACGGTGCGCGTCGGGACGCGGGTGATCGCGCCCGAACCGTCCTTCAGCTCGACCGCGCCGCTCGTGACGTCGGTGACCGTGTGATCGGTCATCGGCGTGACGCCGAGCCGGCGCAGCGCGTGGGCCGCCTTCTCCGACAGCGAGGCGGGGAACGCGGTCAGCACCCGATCGGCGGTCTCCACGAGCAGGACGCGGCCCTGGCCGGGCTCGATCGCGCGGAAGTCGCCGCGCAGCGTGTCGCGCGCCAGCTCGCCGATCTGGCCGGCCATCTCGACCCCGGTCGGTCCCGCTCCGACGATGACGAAGGTCAGCAGCGCGGCGCGGACCTGCGGATCGGGCTCCAGCTCGGCCGCCTCGAACGCCCGCAGGATCCGCGCCCGGACCTCGATCGCGCTCTCCAGCGACTTCACCTCCAGCGCCAGCGGCCGCCACTCGTCGTGGCCGAAGTAGTTGTAGGCCGAGCCGCCCGCGACGATCAGGCTGTCGTAGGGGAGCTCGTGCTCGGGCCCCGCCTCCGGCGGCTGGATCACGATCGCGTGCCGGTCCAGCGCGAGGTCGGTGACCTCGCCCATGATCACGCGCACGTTGACGTCGTCGTGGAAGATCCGGCGCAGCGGCTGCGCGATCTCGGCGGGCGACAGCGCGCCCGTGGCCACCTGGTAGCTGAGCGGCTGGAACAGGTGGTAGTTGTTGCGATCGACGAGCGTCACGTGCACGTCGGCCCCGTGCAGGCCCTTCGTGGCCTGCAGTCCGGCGAACCCGCCCCCGACCACGACGACGCGATGAGGGGTGCTCGACGTGACAGCTGGCGCGTTCACGTGCCCGAGTTTCGCCCGTTCGCGTCGGGGTCCGGCGCGGGGCCGCGCAGCGCGAGGTCGACCGCGCGGGCGACCTGCTCGCGCGAGCGGGCGGTCACGGCGCTGCTGAGCGCGTCGCGCCAGCGGTCGTCATCGACCGGGTCGACGTCGAGGCCGAGGTCGGCGAGGACCGCCGCCTGGTCGACGTGCGGAGCGATCTGCTCGGCGCGCCGCTGGGCGGCGACGTGCTGGGCGCGGGCCAGCGGGGTGCGGCCTCCACCGCCCGACATGTTCAGGAGGTCGCCGGTGACGTGCGGGATCGCCCGGCGGGCGCAGCGCTCCCACGGGGCGTCGGCGGCCGAGTCGACCACGACCTGGCGCACGACGCGCCAACCGGCGTGATGGGACTCGCAGCGGCCGACCAGGAAGCGGGCCAGCGCCTCGGCGACGGCGACGGACTCGGGCTCTGACCCGTAGGCGTCGAGGTGGCGGAGGGCTTCACCGACGGAGCGTCCACGTCCGACGGCGCGCGACAGCTCTGCCGCGCTTCTCCTCCCTCTTTCCGCCGTCCGCATCGAGATACCTCAAAGCGTAGCCCCGCTCGGCTACGGTCGATGGCGTGCAACGCGCCCTCGCCACCCTGGCCTCGGTCCTGGACCAGCCGGGCTCCCCGGATGCCGAGCCGGCGCTGGCCGCGCTGCGCTCGCGCTGGGCGGGATTCGCGCCCGAGGAGCGAGAGGCCCTGACCCCGCTGGCGCGCCTGGCGGCCGACCGCGTGCGCCGCGCGGCAGCGGCCCGGGTGGTGCCCGCGCCGGCCGACGAGGACGGCGGCGAGCTCGACTACCTCGAGGGCCTGGCGGCGGGGATGGAGGACGAGGACCCGGGCGCGTTCGGGGATCTGGGCGGCGGCGGCATCGCGGGCGCGAGCGGCGACTCCGCGGCGAGGATGGCCGGTTCCGCGCCCCAGGAGGGCGCTTCTGGCCAAGCTCGCGCGCGCCCTCCGCGCCGCCCCGCTTCCGGCGCCACCCCCGAGGAGCTGCTGCATCTCCTCGGGCTGACCACCTTCCGCCCCGGCCAGCGCGAGGCCGTGCAGGCCGCGCTGGACGGCCGCGACGCGCTCGTCGTCATGCCGACCGGCGGCGGGAAGTCGCTCTGCTACCAGCTGCCCGCGCTCGCCGGCGACGACCTCACCGTCGTCGTCTCACCGCTCATCGCGCTCATGCGCGACCAGCTCGCACGGCTCACCGATCTCGGTCATCCCGCGGTCATGCTCGCCTCCGGCGGCGACCCCGACGACAACCGCCAGGCGCTGGAGCAGATCCGCGACGGCCGCGCGACGGTGGTGTTCGCCGCCCCCGAGCGGTTCGCCTCCGGCGCCTTTCGCACCGCACTGAGCCAGCGCGCGATCGCGCTCTTCGTCGTCGACGAGGCGCACTGCGTGAGCGAGTGGGGCCACGACTTCCGCCCCGACTACCTGCGGCTGGCCTCCGTCATCGCCGAGCTCGGCCATCCGCCGGTCATGGCGTGCACGGCGACCGCGACGCCGAAGGTGGCCGAGGAGATCGTCGCGCGGCTGGACCTGCGCGACCCCGAGCGCGTGCGCTCCGGCTTCGACCGCCCCAACCTCTCCTTCGACGTCCTGCCCTTCGACGGCGAGGGCTCGGTCGCCCGCAAGCGCGCGACGCTCGTCGCCGGGGTCGCGATGGAGGAGAACCGGCCCGCGGTCGTCTACTGCGGGACGCGCAAGTCGACCGAGGAGATCGCCGAGCTGCTCGACGGCGAGGGGCTGCGGGTCGTCGCCTACCACGCGGGGATGACCGCCGACGCCCGCTCGCGGCGTCAGGACGCGTTCATGGCCGGCCACGCCGACGTGGTCGTCGCGACCAACGCGTTCGGGATGGGCGTCGACAAGGCCGACGTGCGCTCGGTCTGGCACTGGGCGCTGCCCTCGAGCCTCGAGGCCTATTACCAGGAGGCGGGAAGAGCGGGCCGCGACGGGCTGCCCGGAAGGGCGGTCCTGCTCGCCTCCCGCAGCGACCTCGGACGGCTCGTCCGGTTCATCCGCGAGGCCGAGGTGACCGTCGAGCAGGTCGGCGCCCTGATCGGCCGCCTGCGCTCGCAAGGCGACCTGGAGCTCGACGCCGGCGACGACCGCGACCGGATCCTGCTGGCGGTGGCCGAGCGGGCCGGCGCGCTCACCCTCGCTCCCGGCTCGGGCAACCGGGTCCGCGTCACGCTCACCCCAGGCCAGACCGACCGCGCCCGCGTCGCCCAACTGTGCCGCGCCGCCACCGACCGCCGCTGGCAGTCCTACCGCTCGATCGAGCACTACGCGGCCACCGGCGATCGCTGCCGCCGGCGGCAGCTGCTCGACCACTTCGGCGACCCCACGCCCGGCGCCCCGACGGGAAGATGCTGCGACGTCCACGACCCGCCGGACTGGCTGCCGCCGATCACCGCCGCGAGCGCCAAAAAAGCCCCGGTGATCGAGGACGGCCCGCCGGTCTCCGACGACGAGCTCGCCCCTCTGAAGGCCTGGCGCCGCGAGCGCGCCGACGGCAAGCCGGCCTACACCGGGGCCACCGACGCGACGCTCCGCGAGGTCATCCGTCGCAAGCCCCGCTCCGAGGCGGAGCTGCTACAGATCAAGGGCATCGGCGCCTCGTTCATCACCAAGCACGCCGACTCGCTGCTGGAGCTGCTCGAGGCTCAGTAGCCGTCGGGGTGCGCCTGGTGCCATTGCCAGGCGTCGCGCACCATGTCCTCCAGCGAGCGCTCCGGCGCCCAGCCGAGACCCTCGCGAGCCCGCGCGTTGGCGGCGACGAGCCGCGGCGGGTCGCCCGCGCGCCGGCCCTCCTCGGTCGCCACGATCTGGCGCCCCGTGACGGTGCGA
>JAOPZL010000305.1 GCA_025964175.1 Solirubrobacterales bacterium | reverse complement strand
GGGACGGGCACGTCGCCGTGGCCCGCACGGGCCACGGCGAGCAGCTCGCGCTCGGGGACCTCGATCCGCGGCCAGCCGAACGAGGCCGTGACCTCGCCGGCGCGCACGAGCGCGGCGACCTCGGCCTCCAGCGCCTCGGCCGTGCGCTCGACCCCGCGCTGGGCGGCCGCGCCCGGATCGCCGACGCCACCCAGGGCGACGATCAGCTCGGTCAGGCGCTCGGTGCCCCAGCCCATGTCAACGGACCCCGCTCATCCCACGGCCAGGACGGCGAGCGCGTGGTTGTGGAAGCCGGTCACGCCGCGGGCGCGGGCGAACTCGCCGTACCCGTAGAAGCCGGCCAGCGGGACCCCGGGCAGGTGGGCGGCGACGGGGAAGCGGTCGGGCTCCATGGTCGGCCGCGCGGCGGAGCCGAAGGCGACGAGGCCGAGCGGGCGCCCGCCGTGCAGCCCGGCGATTGCCTCGGCACAGGCCGCGAACCCGGCGGCGCCCGCGCTGTCGGGGTCGCACTGCATCAGCCAGGCGAGTCCGCCCTGCGGGATCTCGGCGACGGTGCGCAGCGCGCGGCGCTCGAAGTCCGCGCCGATGACGAGGCGGACCTGCGCCTCACCGGCGTGGCGGCGCAGGCCGAGCGGACGGTCGTGGGCGAAGCGCGCGAACGCGTCGGGGTCGACGTGGGCGTCGGCCGGCGCGCGGGAGCGCTCCAGGTAGACGTCGAGCGCGGGACGCCCGTCGAGGGTCAGCACCTCGGCGCCGGTGGCGCCGGTCACGTGCAGCGGCTCGCCGCCGACGCGCCAGCCGTGCCCGACGCCGACGCCGAACGGCGCGTTCGAGCCGATGGCCGCGGCGACGACCGCACCGGTCAGCGCGCGACCGCCGTGGAGCTGGCCGGTGCTCTGCATGCGCAGCGAGTCGCCCGCGCACGCGCCGACCAGCGGGACCCCGGCGCCGGCGATCGAGTAGGCGCCGCGCACGAGCTCGACCTGGTCGCCGGCCAGGCCGTCGGAGAGCAGCAGCAGGAGGCGATGCGGGCAGTCGGCGACGTCGCCGAGCGCGGCGGCCGCCTCGACGCCCGCGGCGCGCAGGTCGCGACCTGCGTGGGCGATCTCGGTGGTGGAGACGGTGAAGCCGGGGCCGCCGAGCGCGACGACGACGAGCGCGTCGTGGGCGGGCCCGGCCGGGGTGAGCTCACCCGCGGTCGTGCAGCCGACGAGCGGGACGCCGGGGGCGGCGTGCTCCAGCGCGATCGCGAGCGCGAGCAGGTCGTACTCGGCGGAGACGAAGGCGAGCAGCAGGCGCGGATCGCCACCGGCCGACAGCGCACGGGCGACGGCGTCCTCGGCGGCGATCACGGGATCGCGATCGCGGGCGTGGCCGACCCCCACCCAACGTGTGGGTGCAGGCAGGGGCAGTGGTGAAGGGTCCGTCCCCATGCGGGCCCATCGGAGGCGGGCGGCGCGCGGTTGAGCGATGCGGCCGGTTCCTCGACGGGTTTTCGGTTGACGACGTACCGGCGGCGCTTCCCACTACGCTCGCCCTCGTCCCTTGGCCGACCGCCAGCTCCCCACGTTCAGCCTCTCTCTGCCCGGTACGCGCCGGGCGGTGGTCGTGGGCGCGGGCTCCTTCGGGACGGCGGTGGCGATCCTGCTCGTGCGGGCCGGGCTGCGCACGACGCTCCAGACGCGCACCCCCGAGCAGGCCGAGCGGCTGCGCCTGGACCGCGAGAACCGCCGCTACCTGCCCGGCGTCGAGCTGCCGCCGCAGCTGCGCATCGAGACCGTCGGCACGGGCCTCGCGCGGGCCGACCTCGTCTTCCTCGGCGTCCCGTCGCGCGGCCTGGACTCGGTCATCGCCTCGCTGAACGAGGCGGGCCTGGGGCCGCGCGCGGCGATCGTCTCGCTCGCCAAGGGCCTCGTCCCGCCCGCGGGGATCGCCCCGACCGTCCTGCTGCGCGACCGCTTCGGCGAGGACCGCGTCGCCTGCATCGGCGGGCCCGCGCACGCGCAGGAGATGGTCAGCGAGGGCGCCGGTCTGGTCGCCGCCTCCTCGTCGGAGGAGCTGGCGCGCACGCTGGCCAACGTCTTCATCAGCGCTGGGGTCGTCTGCGAGCAGGCCGACGACCCCGTCGGCGTGGAGCTCGCGGGCGCGGCGAAGAACGCGGCCGCGCTCGCCGCGGGCGCGACCGAGGCTCAGGGGCTGAACGCGGCGGGCGCCGCCGCCGGCCACATCTTCGCCGAGGTCTGGCGCTACGCCGAGGCACAGGGCGGGCGCGCGGAGTCCTTCATCGGCCTCGCCGGCACGGGCGATCTCGTCGGCACCGCGCTGGCGTCCCAGAGCCGCAACCGGCGCGCCGGAGAGCTGCTGGCCGAGGGCGTGCCCGGCGCGGAGATCCCGGCCCGCATCGGCCAGGCGGTGGAGTCGCTGGACCTCGTGCCGCTGCTGGCGCTGGCCCTGGCGCGCGCCGACGTCGAGGCTCCCGTCCTCGACGGCCTGGCCCGCCTGATCGCCGGCGACCTGCCCCTAGACGGCTGGGTCGCCCTGGTCCGCACGACCGTCCCGACCCCGGCCCGCCGCCGTCAGCTCCCCCGCCGCCCCCAACCCGGCTTCTGGGCCCGGGCGTCGGCGAAGGTGCGGGGGCGCGAGCCGTCCTAGGCGCCGCGTCAGGCGCCCTGGAGCGTCGTGACGACCGCCTCGTAGACCCCCGCGCCGTGGGCCTCCTGCGCGATGCGCACGTTCGGTTGCGCCGAGGCGATGGCCCGCAGGCCCGGGTCCTTCTCCACCGCGTTGGCCACCAGCCAGAACGTGCCGACGGCCGTGTGCAGCTGGAGGTCCTCGGGCGAGTCGCCGACGCCGATCGTCTCCGCCGGCGCGTAGCCGCGCATCCGCATGTGGCGGGCGACGGCCACGGCCTTGGAGGCCTGTACGGGAACGAGGTGGTAGGCGTGGACGCGCTCGAGGTCGGCGAGCGCCGGGGAGCGACGGTGGACGCCGCCGTTGTCGACCAGGCGCAGGTTGTCGTGGCCGTGCTCGCGCAGCAGCGCGTCGGCCTCGGCGGCGTCGACGTGCCCGCGGAAGAGGTGGGAGACGTCGCGGTCCAGGTGCCACGGATCGTGGTACTCCAGCCGACCCGGGTAGGCATCCAGCAGCAGCTGCGCGGCGCCCGACGCGCTGATCTGGTCGTGGATCGTCTTCCCGTCGCGGGGGATGAGATCGCCCGTGTTCCACAGCAGCTCGCCGTCGACCGACATGCCCGCGCCCGCCTCGAAGATGTAGGCCGGCTGGCCGAGCAGCCGCGCGTCCTCGTGCAGCTGCTGGGAGCGGCGGCCGGAGACGAGGACGATCTCGACGCCGGCACGCAGGCACGCCTCGATCGCGCGGGCGCCCGCCATCGAGAACGTGCCCTCGCCGTCGTGGAAGAGCGACGCGCCCTGGCCGAGCAGGGTTCCGTCGAGGTCGAGGTAGGCGCAGCGTAGGGAGCTCACGAAGCGCGGACGGTAGCGTCACCCAGGTGACCGCGCGCTCCTTCCTCGCACCCGCCGGCCGCGTGTCGATCGGCACGACCCCGCTGGTGATGGGAATCGTGAACGCGAGCCCCAACTCGTTCTCCGACGGTGGTCAGGTGCGCGCGCTCGCCGATCAGGTCGCGCGCGCCCAGGAGCTCGTCGCCGCCGGCGCGGACCTCATCGACGTCGGCGGGCAGTCGGGCGTCACCAACGAGGACGAGATCGCGGTGCGCCTGGAGATCGACCGGGTGCTGCCGCTCGTCGGCGCGCTGGCCGACCTGGGGATCATGGTCTCCGTCGACACCTACCGGCCGGAGGTGGCGCGCGCGTCGGTCGATGCGGGCGCGGCGATCATCAACGACGTCAGCGGGCTGCTCTACCCCGAGGTCGCCGAGATCTGCGCGGCGGCCCGCGCGGGCCTCGTGATCATGCACACGCGGGCGCTGCCCAAGACGCGCGTCGACGACCCCGATCTCTACGGCGACGACGTCACCGGCGACGTCGTGCGCTTCCTCTCCGAGCGGATGGCGGTCGCGGCGGAGCACGGCCTCAGCCCCGAGTACGTCATCCTCGACCCCGGCCCCGACTTCACCAAGACACCGGCCCAGACCGTCCGGGTGCTGCGCGACCTGGACCAGGTCGAGGCGCTCGGGCGGCCCGTGCTGCTCGCGCTGTCGCGCAAGGACTTCGTCGGCGCGATCACCCAGCGGCGGCCGCGCGCGCGGCTCGCCGGCACGCTCGCCGCGATCGCCGCGCTCGCCGGTCGTCCGGGCCAGATCCTGCGCGTCCACGACGTCGCCGAGGTGCGCGACCTCCTCTCCGTCCTGGCCGTCATGCGCGGCGACGTGGAGCTGGACCGTGACCTCCTGCTGGCCGAGCACCTGCGCCGCGAGCCGCCCGGCCCGGCCGGGGCCGGGGTGGCCGCGTGAGCACGACCAAGCCCGTCGAGCCGTGGGCCGCGATCCTCGAACGCGGCCGCATCGACGAGCGCCTCGTACGCGAGGAGTACGAGGGCGCTCGGCGCGCCGTGCTGCGCGACGCGCCGCCGCTGCACCCGCTGCTGCTGGAGAAGCTGCCGCCCGACGGCCTCTACCTGCATCAGGCGAAGGCGGTGGAGGCGGCGATGACGCGGCCGTTCATCGTCACCACCGGCACCGCGTCGGGGAAGTCGCTGTGCTTCAACCTGCCGACGCTGAACCACCTGCTGCAGACGCCGACGGGGCGCGCCCTCTACCTGTACCCGACGAAGGCGCTGGCCCAGGACCAGGCGCGCGCGCTCGGCACGTTCGGCCTGGGCAACCGCGTGCGCCCCGCGATCTACGACGGCGACACGCCGCGTGAGGCGCGCCGCGCGATCCGCCAGAACGCGAACATCCTGCTGACCAACCCCGACATGCTCCACGTCGGGATCCTCCCCAACCACGGGGCGTGGGCCGACTTCTTCACCCGCCTGGACGTCGTCGTGGTCGACGAGGCGCACGTCTACCGCGGCGTCTTCGGCTCGCACGTCGCCAACGTCCTGCGCCGTCTGCGCCGGATCGCCGCCGCCTACGGCAGCGAGCCGCGCTTCATGCTGGCCAGCGCGACGGTCGCCAATCCGGTCGAGCTCGCGCAGCGGCTGACCGGGCTGGACGTCGAGCTCGTCGACGAGGACGGCTCGCCCTCGGCTCCACGGCGGATCGCGATGTGGAACCCGCCGATCGTCGACGAGGTGACCGCGCAACGGGCCAGCGCGATCGGCGAGGCCGCGGAGCTCCTGAAGGACCTCGTGCTGTCGGGCGCGCGGACGATCTGCTTCATCAAGTCGCGCAAGGCGGTCGAGCTCGTCTCCAAGCTCGTGTCCGACATGGTCGGCGACGTCCATCCCGAGCTCTCCGACGCCGTCGAGCCGTACCGCGCGGGCTACACCGCCCAGCAGCGGCGCGACGTGGAGGGGCGGCTGATGCGGGGCGAGCTGCGCTGCGTCGTCACCACCGACGCGCTCGAGCTCGGCATCGACATCGGCGCGCTGGACGCGTGCGTGGTCGTGACCTTCCCGGGGACGGTCGCCTCGCTGCGCCAGATGTGGGGCCGGGCGGGCCGCCGCCGCGACGGGCTCGCGGTCTACATCGCCGGCGAGGACGCGCTGGACCAGTACTTCTGCCGCCACCCCGACCAGTTCCTGGCCCGGCCCGTGGAGGCGGCGATCCTCGACCCCGGCAACGAGCAGATCCATCGCGCGCACCTGGTGTGTGCCGCCCACGAGGGGCCGTTGAGCGCCGGCGACGCCGAGGTGCTCGGGCCCGACTGGCAGGCGCACGCGGACGCGCTCGTCTCCGAGGGCGTGCTCGTCCAGCGCCGGGGCCAGTACCTGCTGCGCCACGCCGAGGCCTACCCCGCCGCGCAGGTGTCGCTGCGGTCGGCGTCCCCGGACACCTACGCGGTCATCGACGTCGCGTCGGGCGAGGTCCTCGGCACCGTGGAGGGCTCGCGCGCGCACTCGACCACGCATCAGGGCGCGATCTACCTGCACCAGGCCCGCTCCTACGAGGTGGTCGAGCTCGACCTCGACGGCAAGAAGGCGCTCGTCAAGCCGTTCGACGGCAACTGGTACACCCAGCCCAAGCGCGAGACGCAGACCGACATCGAGCAGCTGCTGGACCGCCGCGAGATCATGGGCGTGACGCTCTCCTACGGGATCGTGCGCGTCACCGAGACGGTCGTCGCCTACCAGCGCAAGAAGCTCCCCAGCCACGACCAGATCGACATCCACGCGCTCGACCTGCCGCAGACGGAGTTCTCCACGCGCGCGCTCTGGTACGAGCTGCCCGACGAGATCGCCTACGCCGAGTTCCCGACCGAGGTCCTGCTCGGCGCGCTCCACGCCGCCGAGCACTCGCAGATCGCCGTGCTGCCGCTGCTGGCGATGTGCGACCGCTGGGACATCGGCGGCCTCTCGACGAACATGCACCCGCAGACCGGACGCCCCACGATCTTCATCTACGACGGGCATCCGGGCGGGATCGGCATCTCACGGCGGGGCTACGAGGAGTTCGAGACGCTCGTCGGCGACGCGCACCGGCTGCTGGACGAGTGCCCGTGCGAATCGGGCTGCCCGTCGTGCGTGCAGTCGCCCAAGTGCGGGAACCTGAACGAGCCGCTGTCCAAGCGCGGGGCGCTGGAGCTGATGACGCGGATGCTGCACCGAAGCTGACGCAGGGCGGCGCAAACCTGCGCAAAGCTGCGGCTGGGACGTAGGCGCGCGCGGGCGGGGACGAGGGTGCTCGTCAGATGGTCGTGCCTCGTCCCCGTGTCCCTCGCTTGCCCGCCTGCGTCGCGCCGTTCGCGCTGTCGGCGGCGGTCGCGATCTCGATCGGCTTCCCGGCGGTGGCACAGGCCGACTCCACCGGCGGCACGCGGTACGTGCCGCCGTCGGACTCGGGCGGTGCGAGTGCGGGGGTGACGATCGTCCCGATCGACCAGCGTCCGATCGCGGCCCTGCTGGCGGTCGCGCCGCACCGGGTGCGCGCCGGGAAGCTGCCGGTCGTGCGCTTCCGGGTGCGCCAGCGCGGGGTGAGCGACGTCGTCGTGCGGGTGCGGGTCTACCGCGCGGCGAACCGGACGCACGCGCGCCGGCTGAAGCTCGACCTGTCGCTGGGGCTCGTGGCGATCGGCCACACGCGGACGGTCGCCTGGCCCCGCGGCACCGGGCTGCCCGCCGGGCGCTACGTCGTCTCGCTGCACGCTTCGGACCCGACCGGCCGCACGCTCGCGCGCCGCCCGCCGCGGATCGGCCAGGCGACGCTGAT
>JAOPZL010000294.1 GCA_025964175.1 Solirubrobacterales bacterium | reverse complement strand
GGCCAGCAGCCCCTCGCCGATCAGGAACCCCACCGCCAGCTCGTCCTCGTGGCCGGGCGTGCGCATCGTCACCGCAACCGCCGCGCCACGGACGCGGATCTCCAGCGGCTCCTCGACGGCGACCTCGTCGCGCCGGCCGTCGTGCTCCACGACGGCCACCATCCGCTCGTCCATGGGCGTCGAGGTCAGTCGCCCGCGACGAGGGCCGGCACGCGCGCGGGCACCTCGGACACCGGCCGAACGTCGACGGCCATCACCTTGTACTCCGGGCACGACGTGTTGACGTCGGCCGACGACCCGATCAGCAGGTTCGTCCGCACCTCGGGGAAGTGGAACGCGGTGAAGACGTGGCCGGGCTCGATCTTCCGCGTGACCTCCGCATGCAGCTCGATGCGCCCGAACGCGCTGCGCACGGAGACGAGGTCCCCGTCGGTGACCCACAGCCGCTCCGCGTCGTCGGGATGCAGCTCGAGCACGTCGCTCGGCAGCAGCTCCAGGTTGGCGGTGCGGCGGGTCATCGTCCCGGCGTTGTAGTGCTCGAGGCGGCGGCCGGTGACCAGGATCAGCGGGAACTCGTCGCTTGCCTCGCTGCCGGGCGGCTGGTAGGGCAGCGCGGCGAAGTGGCCCAGGCCGTTGGCGGTGGTGAACGTGTCGGCGTAGAGGATCGGAGCGTCGATGCCGTCGGCCGTGACCGGCCACTGCAGCCCGCGGCGGCCGAGCCGCTCGTAGGTCACGCCCGCGAAGTTCGGGGTCAGCGCGGCGATCTCCGCCATCACGTCCTCCGGGGACGCGTACGGCATCTCGTGGCCGAGCGCGGCGGAGACGGCGCTGAGGATGGCGAAGTCCGTGCGCGCCTCGCCGGGCGGGTCGATCGCCGGGCGCACGAGCTGGATGCGCCGCTCGGCGTTCGTGAACGTGCCGGTCTTCTCCAGGAAGGAGGCCGCGGGCAGCACGACGTGGGCGTACTTCGTCGTCTCGGTCTCGAAGATGTCCTGGCAGACGAGGAAGTCCAGGGACTCCAGCGCGTGCACGACGTGCGTCGTGTTCGGATCGGTCTGCGCCGGGTCCTCGCCGAAGATGTACATCGCGCGCAGCTCGCCGCCGATCGCCGCGTCGAACATCTGCGGGATCGTCAGCCCCTTCGCGCGCGACAGCGGGACGCCCCACGCGGCCTCGAAGGCGCGGGCGGTCGGCTCGTGGTCGACCGGGCGGTAGTCGGAGTGGGTGTCGGGCAGCGCGCCCATGTCCGACGAGCCCTGCACGTTGTTCTGGCCGCGCAGCGGCAGCAGCGCGGCGCCCGGACGGCCGATGTTGCCGGTCATCATCGCCAGGTTGCACAGCAGCTGGACGACCTCGGAGCCGTACTTGTGCTCGGTCACGCCGAGCCCCCAGATGAGGCACCCGGCTTCGGCCTCGCCGTAGATGCGGGCGGCCTCCTCCAGGTCGGCGGCCGGGACACCCGAGATGCGCTCCACGTCCTGCGGCGTGTAGTCGGCGATCAGGTCGAGCAGGGCGTCGAAGCCGTCGGTGCGCGCGTCGACGAAGTCCTGGTCGACGAGCCCGTCGCGCGCGATGACGTGAGCGAGCCCGAGGACGACCGCGGCGTTCGTGCCCGGACGCGGCGAGAGGTGCAGGACGCCGTAGTCGGCCAGCTCGATGCGGCGCGGGTCGATCGTCACGAGCCGCATCCCACGGATCGCCGCCTGCTTGATCCGCGCGCCCGCCACCGGATGGCCGGCGGTCGGGTTGGCGCCGATGATGATGGCGGCGTCGGCGTGATCGACGTCGGCGAACGAGCCCGTGGCGCCCGAGAGGCCGAACGCCTTGCGCATCGCGAACGAGGTGGGCGAGTGGCAGACGCGGGAGCAGTTGTCGAGGTTGTTCGTGCCGATCGCCGCGCGGATCAGGCGGGCCATCACGAAGCAGTCCTCGTTGGTCGCGCGCGAGGACGCGAGACCGGCGATCGCGTCGGGGCCGTACTGCGTCTTGACGCGCGTCAGCTCGGTGGCGATGCGCTCCAGCGCCTCGTCCCAGGTCGCCGGGTGCAGCTCGCCGTCCTCGCCGCGGATGAGCGGGGTGGTGAGCCGCTCGCGGTTGCGGGTGAACTGGTGGGCGAAGCGCCCCTTCAGGCACGTGTGACCGAGGTTGGCCGGGCCGTCGAGCGCCGGGCTGATCGACACGATCCGCCCGTCGCGGGCGTGGGTCTCCAGCCGGCAGCCGACGCCGCAGTACCCGCAGGTCGTGGTCGCGTTGGACTCGAAGCGGTCGTCGGGCATGGGGGTGCTCACCTCGTGGCAGGTTCGGGTCGGTGTGCGGGCTCGGGCCCGTCGAGCAGCAGCAGGGACAGCTCGGTGATGGCGCCGGTCGGGCAGGTGTCGGCGCAGGCGCCGCACGAGACGCAGGCCGAGGCCTTGAAGCCCTCGTCCAGCCCGGCGACGATGTTCGCCTCGAAGCCGCGCCCGATCGCGGTCAGCGCGAACGTGCCCTGGACCTCGTCGCAGGCGCGCACGCAGCGGCCGCACGAGATGCAGAGCTCGTGGCGAAGCGTGAGGTACGGGTGGCGCGGCTCCGGGCGGGGCTCGTGCTGCTTGCCGGGCCAGCGGCTGGACGTGACGTCGAACTCGCGCGCGACGGCCGCGAGCTCGGTGTGCTCGGCCGGCGGCTCGGGCAGCTCGGAGAGCACGAGCTCGACGACCGCTCCCGCGACGCGCCGGGCGGTCGGCTCGCGCGTGTCGACGACCATCCCGTCGCGCAGCGGCGTGGTGCAGGCGGGCAGCGGGCCGGGTGCGCCCTGGACGCCGACGAGGCAGACGCGGCAGGCGCCGAACGGATCCTGGCGCTCGTCGAAGCAGAGCGTGGGGATCGTCGCCTGCAGCACGCGAGCGGCTTCCAGGATCGTCGTCCCGGGCGCGAACTCGCCGGTCGAGCCGTCGATCGTCGCGGTGAACGTGGTCGGGGTCGTGCTCATGCCAGCCCCAGCTCGTCGGGGAAGTGGGCGATCAGGGAGCGGATCGGCGCGGGCATCCCGCCGCCGTGGGCACACAGCGAGCCGAGCTCGAGCGTCTCCAGCAGCGCCTCGAGGTTGGCCCGGTCCACCGGCGCGTCGGCGGCGAACGCCTCGTACCCGCGCCGCATCCCGATCCGGCACGGGAAGCACTTCCCGCAGCTCTCGCTGGCGCCGAAGTGCAGCAGGTGACGGGCGACGTCGCGCATGTTCGTCGTGTCGTCGAAGGCGACGATCCCGCCGTGGCCGACCATGCAGCCGACGACCGCCAGCTGCGCGAAGTCGAAGACGGTGTCGAGCTGGCTCGCCGGCAGGATGCCGCCGAGCGGGCCGCCGATCTGCAGCGCCTTGATCGCGCGTCCCTCGATCAGGCCGCCGGCGACGTCCTCGCAGAGCTCGCGCACGGTCATGCCGAACGGGACCTCGTACGTGCCGGGATGGACGAAGCGGTCGTTGAAGCAGACGAGCTTGGAGCCGGGCGTCGCACCCGGGCTCAGGGCGCGGTAGGCCTCGGCGCCCTCGCGCGCGATGAACGGGATGTTGCAGAGCGTCTCGACGTTGTTGACGACGGTCGGCATGCCGTGGACGCCGCTCTGGGCCGGGAACGGCGGCCGTGCGGAGACGGTGCCGCGCAGGCCCTGCAGGCAGGCCAGGAGCGCGGTCTCCTCGCCGACGACGTAGGACCCCGCGCCCTCGACGATCGAGACGTCGAAGGAGAATCCGGAGCCGAGGACGTCGGCGCCGAGCAGCCCCTCCGCGCGCGCCTGCGCGGCCGCCTGCTCCAGCGCGGGCTTGGACAGCGGGTACTCCGAGCGGCACAGGACGAAGCCGTGGTCGGCGCCCACCGCGTAGCCGGCCAGCGCCATGCCCTCGAGCAGCAGCGCGGGCGAGCGCTCCATCAGGCCCTTGTCGATGTAGGAGCCGGGGTCGCCCTCGTCGCCGTTGGCCACGATGAACTTGCGCTCGCCCTGCGCGCTCCGTGCGAAGCCCCACTTCTGGCCGGCGGGGAAGCCCGCGCCGCCGCGGCCGCGGACGTCGGCCTCCTTCACCGCCTCCAGGAGCTGCTCGGGCGTGGTGCCCGAGGCGAGCGTCGCGCGCAGCCCCGACCAGTCGCCGGGAAGCGTGAGGACGGGCTCCTCGAGCAGAGAAGCGGGGGCGGGCTCGTCCGCCGCGCGGGCACGGTCCTCCAGCACGCGGGTGACGACGCCGGGACCGGCGTCGATCACGTCGCCGTCGCGGACGGCGGGGGCGGAGTGGCAGAAGCCCAGGCAGACGGTCTCGGCCAGCGAGACGACGCCGTCCTCGCGGCGCTCGCCCAGCGCGACGCCGAACCCGTCGCGCAGCGCGTCGACGTGCGCGTCGCCCGTCGCCGCGAAGCAGGCCGTCCCGGTGCACACGCGGACGTGGCGCTCGCCGCGCGGCTGCAGCAGGTCGTCGTAGAAGGTCGAGACGCCGTAGACCGTCGCTTCGGGCAGCCCGGAGCGACGTGAGGCCTCCCGGCGATCATCGTCGGTGATCGTCCCGTGCGCGTCGATGGCCTCCTTGAGGACCTCGAGAGCGGTGGGCGCATCCTGCTCGTGGTGGCGTCGAATCAGCTCGACAAGGTTCTTGGACATGAGTCTGGGCCCGGATGATGGTGGTCGGACGGCCTCTGCGCCAAGGCATGCACTGGATCGAACGATAAGGAACGGTTATCGTCGGGCGCAGATGCAGCTGCGTCAGCTCGAGTACCTGATCGCCCTGGACCGCTCCCACCACTTCGGGGACGCCGCCCGCGCGTGCCACGTCTCCCAGCCCGCGCTCTCCACCGCGATCCGCGCCCTGGAGCGCGAGCTCGGCGTGCCGCTCGTGCGCCGGTCGGGCCGCTTCGAGGGGTTCACCGAGGAGGGCGAGCGGGTGCTCGTGTGGGCGCGGCGGGCCGTGACCGACGTCCTCTCGCTGCGCCAGGAGGTCGACCGCATGCGCAGCGGCCTGGAGGGCACGCTGCGGCTGGGCGCGATCCCGACGTCGCTGACCGCCAGCCGCCTGGTCACCGAGCGCTTCCGCGGCCGCCATCCGCGGATGCGCGTGCAGCTGACGTCGCTGACCTCGCGCGAGATCGCCCACGGGCTGGCCGCCGGCGAGCTCGACGCCGGTCTCACCTACCTCGACAACGAGCCGCTGACCGACGTCGACTCGGTCGCCCTGTGGCGGGAGATCGAGCTGCTCGTCTGCCCCGAGGAGCTGCTGCCGCGCTCGGCGACGACGATCGGCTGGGCCACGGCGGCCTCGATGTCGCTGTGCCTGCTGACGCCCGACATGCAGCACCGCCGCATCGTCGACGACGCGTTCGCCCAGGCGGGCGCGCGCCCCGAGCCGGTGCTGGAGACGAACTCGATCTCGACCCTGATCGCCCACGCGCACGCCGGCCTGGCGGCGATCACCGCCCAGTCCTGGCTGCTGGTGCACCCGCTGCCGGCCGGCGTGCGGGCGGTGCCGCTGGTCGCGCCGGAGATCTCGCACGTGGTGGGCCTGGTGACCGCCTCGGGCGGTCAGCGCTCGCCGGTGGTCGCCGAGCTGATGGCGCTGTTCCAGCCGCTGGAGCTCGACGCCGAGCTCACCGGATAGCCCGCAGGCCCGGCGGGCTACGCCGGGGCGGCCGGCGCCTGCATCCGTGCCCGCGCCGCCTCGTACTCCTGCGGCGTGTTCACGCTGGTCACCGACTCCAGGCGCGGGTCGGCGGCGGCGAGCCGCGGGTCGGCGAGCAGCGCGGCCTCGTCGAGCCAGCGCACGCGACAGCGGGCGAAGAGGAAGGCCGGACGGAGGTGCAGCTCCCGCACCAGCTCGGCCGCGACCGGGGCCAGCGCCGTGCGGTAGGCGGCGCACAGCGGCTGGCGGTGGCCGTGGACGATCGGCAGCGCGACGTCATCGGCGGGACCGAGCGCGGCGACGGTCGCACGGGCGAACGCCGGGTGCAGGAACGGCATGTCGGTCGCGGCGACGAACGCCACCTCGGCCTCGCCGGCGACCGCGGCCAGTCCGGCGGCGATCCCCTGCAGCGGCCCGAGTCCCTGGCGGGGATCGTCGACCACGCGCACCGCGTCGCTCAGCGCCGGCAGCTCCTGCCCGGGCGCGCGCACCACGACGACCGGCCCTCCCAGCGCATCGGCGACCACCTCGGTCACGTGCGCCAGCAGCGTCCCGCCCTCCCAGGCCAGCTCGGCCTTCGGAACGCCCATCCGCGACGAGCGTCCGCCCGCAAGCACGATCGAGGCGGCGGTCATGCTGCGATCCTAAGCCTCCGGGTACCACCGATGCGGCGGCTCCCCGGCCGCCCGCGCCGCTGCGCGCCCTAGAACAGCTCCACGACGCGACCGTCGGGTTCCAGGTCCACGTCCAGCGCGGCCGGCTGCCTCCCGAGGCCGGGCATCTGCATGACGTCGCCGCACAGCGGCACGAGCCAGCCCGCACCCGTCTACGCCCGCACCTCGCGGACGGTGTGAAAATCAGAGCGAAGGGAATTCCATGACGATGCTTGCAACGCGCGCAGCCATCAGCTCGATCGCCATCTTCGCCGCGGCGGTGCTCGCCCCCGCGGTGGCCCATGCCGCCATCTTCGGCACCGACCCGCTGGCCATTTCGATCAACC
>JAOPZL010000280.1 GCA_025964175.1 Solirubrobacterales bacterium | reverse complement strand
GCTCGACAGCGGGGCCCGGCGGCCTACTTCCATCGTCGTGACCGGACACCGACTCGAGATCACGCCGTTGTCGCGCCACCGCTGGGTCGTGCACTACGCCGGAGATCCGACGCCCCTCGCGGAGAGCCCGACGCTGTCGGACGCGCGCGTCGAGGCGCGCAACTGGGCGCGCCAGTACGGCGAGCGCGAGATCGCCGTGCACGAGCTCGACGGGGGGTTCCACGTGGAGAACGTCGACCCCGACTTCCGCGCCCCGACGGCGGCGGACGTCAAGGGCCCGCACGTGGAGCCATGAGGGTCACGATCATCGGCACCGGCAACATGGCGCGCGCGATCTCCGCGCGCCTCTTGGCCGGCGGCCACCAGGTCACCTTCGTCGCGACCGCCTGGGCCAAGGCCGAGGCGCTGGCCGA
This sequence comes from Solirubrobacterales bacterium, assembly GCA_025964175.1. Classification (GTDB taxonomy): domain Bacteria; phylum Actinomycetota; class Thermoleophilia; order Solirubrobacterales; family Solirubrobacteraceae; genus Capillimicrobium. The sequence goes on along the minus strand of JAOPZL010000280.1, from coordinate 18,431 downwards.
CGAGCTGCGGGGCGAAGGGGAGATCTCGCCGAGCGAGACCGTGGACGGCGAGGTCGTCGTCCTCGCCGTGCCGTACACGCAGGCGCCGCACGCGGTGCGCCAGCACGCGGACGCGCTGTCGAGCGCGATCATCATCGATCCCACCAACCCGGTCGACTTCGCCGCGCTGGAGCCGATCCGCGTCGAGCTCGGGTCGGCCGCGGCGGTGATCGAAGCCGCCGCACCGGACGGTGCGAGGGTGGTCAAGGCGTTCAACACCACGCTGGCCGGACCGCTCCTGGCCGGCCACGTCGCCGGGCAGCCGCTGGACGTGCTGCTGGCCGGTGACGACGCGGCGGCCAAGGCGACCGTCTCCCAGCTCGTCTCCGACGGCGGGCAGCGCCCGATCGACGTCGGAGAGCTCGCCCGCGCGCGGGAGCTCGAGGCGATGGGCTACCTGCACATGCGCGTCCAGGGTCCGCTGGGCACGTTCTTCGACACGTCGCTGAAGATCCTGACGCCATGACCCTGTTCCTGCACGTCCACCCCGGCGGGCAGCGCTACCAGCTGCCCCGCGAGGAGGATGTCGCCGAGCTCGTCAAGTCGCTGGCCGAGGTGCTCGGCTCGGAGGGATGCGTGGTGATCGGCTACGACCTTCCCGATCAGCCCCGGGCCCGGGCCACGGTGCTGATCAACGGACGCACCGTGGAGTCCGTCGAGGTCGTCGACGTGCCGCCCGAACGCGACGAGTAGACCACGAAGCAGGAGGATGCGATGGCCACCGCCACGGCCGCACACCACTACGCGACGACGAACCCCTACACGGGGCAGACCGTGCGCGCGTTCGACACGCTCGACGCCGCCGCCGTCGACGCGGCCGTCTACCGGGCTCAGGACGCCTTCGACGCGTGGCGCCATCGCCCGATCCGCGAGCGCGCGCTGATGATGCGCCGCGCCGGCGGGCTCCTGTCGGAGCGCATCGAGCGCTTCGCCGCGCTGATCACCCTCGAGATGGGCAAGCGCATCGGCGAGAGCGAGGACGAGGTCGCCCTCTCGGCGCGGATCCTCACCTGGTACGGCGAGCACGGACCCGCCATCGCCGCGCCGCGGCCGCTGTCCACCGACGCGGGGGAGGCGACCCTCGTCACCGAGCCGCTGGGGCCGCTGCTCGGGATCGAGCCCTGGAACTACCCGATCTACCAGGTCGTCCGCTTCGTGGGGCCCAACCTCGTGCTCGGCAACACGGTCCTGCTCAAGCACGCGGGCAGCTGCCCCCAGACCGCGCTCGCGCTGGAGGAGCTGTTCCACGACGCCGGCGCGCCCGAGGGCGTCTACGCGAACCTGTTCGTCGAGACCGACGACATCGGCCGGATCATCGACAGCCCGTTCGTGCACGGGACCTCGCTCACCGGCAGCGAGCGCGCCGGAGCGGCGGTGGCGGAGATGGCGGGACGGGCCGTCGTGAAGAGCGTGCTCGAGCTCGGGGGCAGCGACCCGTTCATCGTGCTCGATGGCGAGCGCATGGAGCGCACCGTCGAGGCGGCGACCATCGGCCGGCTGGGCAACATGGGCCAGAGCTGCGTGGCCTCCAAGCGCTTCATCGTGCTCGACGACTTCTACGACGCGTTCCTGTCGGGCCTGCGCGAGCGGTTCGCCGGCCTGCAGCCCGGCGATCCCGCCGATCCGGCCACGACGATGGCGCCGCTCAGCTCCGAGCGGACGGTCGAGACGCTCATGGAGCAGGTCGGCGACGCGGTCGACAAGGGCGCCAGGGTCGTCGTCGGCGGTGGCCGGCCCGATCGGCCCGGCGCGTTCTTCGAGCCGACGATCCTCACCGACGTGACCCCCGACATGCGGCCCTACCACGAGGAGCTGTTCGGGCCCGTGGCGGTCGTCTACCGCGTCCGCACCGAGGACGAGGCGGTCGTGCTGGCCAACGACACGCCGTTCGGCCTCGGCGGCTCGGTGTTCTGCACCGATCTGGAGCGCGCCAGGCGGGTGGCCGACCGCGTGGACTCCGGCATGGTGTGGATCAACCAGCCGACGGCGTCGCGCCCCGAGCTGCCGTTCGGCGGCATCAAGCGCTCGGGCTACGGCCGAGAGCTGTCGGACCTGGGGATGTTCGAGTTCGCCAACCGCAAGCTGATCTGCGCGGTCCCGTCGGACGCCCCGATCCGCGGCTTGGCGGGGTGACGGGGGATCAGAGCATCTCCAGCGTCCGCGGCCCCGACGGCGGCGGGAACTCGCGATCGAGGTCGGCGAGGTCGCGCGGGGTGAGCTGCAGCTCGAGCGCCGCGCGGTCCTGCTCGACGTGCGCGGGCGTGCTCGCGCGCGGGACCGCGGCGAGGCCCTCGACGCGCAGCACCCACGCCAGCGCCGCCTGGGCGGCGGTCGCGCCATGGCGCGCGGCGACGGCCGCGAGGACGGGGTGCTGGAGCATCCGGCCGCGCTCCAGCGGCGAGTAGGCCATGATCGGTACGCCGAGGCGCTGGCAGTGGGGCACCAGGTCCCACTCGATGCCACGGCGCGTGAGGTTGTAGAGGACCTGGTCGGTCTCGGCCCCGTCGCCGCCGGGCAGGCCGCTCAGCTCGGTCAGGTCGGCAACGTCGAAGTTGCTCACGCCCCAGTGGCGGATCGCGCCCGCGCGCATCAGCGCCGTGAAGCCCGCGAGCGTCTCGGGCAGCGGGACCGATCCACGCCAGTGCAGCAGGTACAGGTCGAGGTGGTCGGTGCCCAGGCGGGCGAGGCTGCGCCGGCAGGCGGCGATCGTGCCGCTGCGGGTCGCGTGATGGGGCAGCACCTTGCTGACCAGGAACACCTGGTCGCGGCGTCCGGCGATCGCCTCGCCGACGAGGGACTCGGCCTCCCCTTCGCCGTACATCTCGGCGGTGTCGATCAGCGTCATGCCGAGGTCGAGGCCGCGCCGCAGGCCGGCGATCTCGTCGCGCCGGCGGCGAGGATCCTCGGCGTGTCCCCAGGTGCCGAGCCCGAGCCGGGGGATCCGCTCCCCGGACGGCAGGGCGATGGTGGGCATCGTCGCGGTGGCCATGGCGAAGCTACCCGGGGTTCTCGCCGAGCTTGATCTGCAGCATGGCGTTGGAGCCGTCGGCGTGCGTCACCGCGAGCGAGACGGTCTGGCCGGGCTTGAGGCCGGCCAGGATGGTGGCGAGCTCGTCGCCACTGCGCACCGGCTTGCCGTCCAGCGCGGTGAGGACGTCACCCCGTTGGACGCCCGCCCGGTCGGCCGGCCCGTTCTTCACGACTGAGGCGACGAGTACGCCGGGCTGGCCGATGCGCGTGGTCAAGCCGATGCCGAGGTAGGCGTGACCGCTTCGGGTGACGCGTCCGCTGGAGATCAGCTGCGGGGCGATGCGCTTGACCGCCGACGACGGGATGGCGAAGCCGATCCCGGGCGCCTGCCCACCGAGCTGCTGATCGGTGGCGGCCAGCGTCGGGATCCCGATCACCTGGCCGTCGAGGTCGGCGAGCGCGCCGCCGGAGTTGCCGGGGTTGATCGAGGCGCTGGTCTGGATCGCCGCGGAGATGACCACGCCGTTGCCTTCGCTGACCGTGCGTCCCAGCGACGAGATGATGCCGTCGGTGACGCTGGAGCGCAGCCCCAGCGGGTTGCCCACGGCGAGCGTGAGCTGGCCGACGGACAGCTTGGAGGAGTCGGCGAAGACGGCGGGGTGGGCGCTGCCGGACTCCAGGCGGATGACGGCGAGGTCGTCGAGGGGGTCGGTGCCGACGAGCTTGGCCGGATGGCGGTCGCCGCGCGACAGGGTCACGGTGAACGTCTTCGACGAGCCGACGACGTGGGCGTTGGTCACGATGTTGCCGGCGCCGTCGAAGACGACCCCGGAGCCCAGCCCGCCGGGGGTCTCGATGAGCACGACGGACGGGGAGACGGCGCCGATCACCCGCTCGAACGCGGCCTCCACGCTCTCGGTGCCGCGGCCGGGCACGGTCACCGTCGTCGTCGTCGTGGAACTGGACCCCCCGCACCCGGCGAGCGGAATGCCGGCGAGAGCGACCACGGCGACCAGGGCGGCGAGCGCGCGCATATACCGCCATCGGTAGGACGCGGGGCCGCCGACGCAATCACGCCCGCACCGAGGCGCGACGGTTGCCCGGACCGTACGCAGACCTACTGGACCGGACATGGACGTCATTCCCACGCCGGCCGGCGTGACCCACGACGGGACCGGCATCGCCGTCGGCCAGGGCCCGGCCATCGTCGAGGCCTACATCGACTTCCTCTGCCCGTTCTGTCGCATGTTCGAGGAGCGCTCGGGGCCCGGTCTGGAGGCGATGATGAACCAGGGGCAGATCACCCTCGTCTATCACCCGCTCGGCTTTCTCGACGGTCTCTCGACGACCAACTACTCATCGCGGGCGGCGGCAGCCTCGGCTTGCGCCTCCGACGGCGGGCGCTTCCTGCCCTACCTGCATGCGCTGTACGAGAACCAACCCCCGGAGGGCGGGCCGGGCCTCTCCGACGAGGACCTCGTCGTTCTCGGGCGCGTCGTCGGGCTCACCGACCGGGCGTTCGCCGACGGCGTGCTGACGGGGACCTACCTGCCGTGGACGGCGTTCGTGACCGAGCAGGCTGTCCAGCGCGGCGTTCGCGGCACCCCGACCGTCTTCGTCGACGGTGCACCGGTGCCGCCCAACCTCGACGGCATCATCGCGGCGATCGAGCGCACCCCGGTGCGCGACCGCTACAGCAGCTGAACGGCCGCTGCGACCCGATCGCGATCGGCGGCGCGGTGCGCCGCCAGATCGCGTGATCGACTACTTCTTGACCGTGGTCACCTTCTGGTCGGCCGGCACGGTGGCGGTGATGCCGCCCTTGTCGTTGGTCTCCGTGACGACGACCTTGACCTGCGAGCCGTCGCTCTTGGAGGTCAGGGTGCAGGTGAAGGTGTGACCCTTCTCGACCTTCTGGTCCGCCGGGCACTTCGCCTCGAGGTCCTTGACGTCGAGTCCGGCCTTGCCGCCGATCAGGGACACCACCTTCGACTGCAGGTCGTCGTTGTCGATGGTCTTGGTGCCGCAGCCGGCGAGGGCGATGCCGCCGAGAGCGCAGACGGCGAGCAGGGCGCCGGCGCGGGCGCGAGAGCGAGAGAACATGGTGCTTCCTGAGTAGGGAACGTCGGACGATCCGGCTGTGCGGTGTGGCGATCTGGCCTTACGGTGTTCGTGATCGGCTTTTGGCTCGGCGTCCTTGAATCCGCGCAGACGAGCGGGGCGAGAGCCGAGCGCGAGAGCCGGGACGCCGTTCGCCGCGGCGGTGATCCGTGGGGCGGCGGGGTAGTACCGCGCGATGGCTGATCCGCCGAGCTGCGGCTCCGACCGCGACGGGTTCGTCCGCGTGCGCGGCGCGCGGGAGCACAACCTGCGCGACGTCGACGTCGACCTTCCGCGCGACCAGCTCGTCGCGCTGACCGGGGTGTCGGGCTCGGGCAAGTCGTCGCTGGCCTTCAGCACGATCTACGCGGAGGCCCAGCGCCGCTACTTCGAGTCCGTCGCGCCCTACGCCCGTCGTCTGCTCAACCAGGCGGGCGTGCCGAAGGTCGACGAGATCACCGGGCTGCCTCCCGCGGTCGCGCTCCAGCAGCGTCGCGGCTCGCCGACATCGCGCTCGACCGTCGGCACGCTGACCACCCTGTCGAACTCGCTGCGGATGCTGTTCTCGCGCGCCGGCACCTATCCCGAGGGCGCGACCGAGGTGATGGAATCCGACTGGTTCTCGCCGAACACGGCGATCGGCGCGTGCCGGGCCTGCCACGGGCTCGGCAAGACCCACACGGTCACCGAGGACACGCTCGTCCCGGATCCCTCGCTGAGCATCCGAGACCGCGCGATCGCCGCCTGGCCCGGGGCGTGGCAGGGCCAGAACCTGCGCGACATCCTCGTGACGCTCGGGCACGACATCGACCGGCCGTGGGAGGAGCTGCCGCAGGACGAGCGCGACTGGATCCTGTTCACCGACGAGCAGCCCAGGGTCCGCATCGACCCGGCCCGCAACCCGACCGACGCCGACTACACCTACAACGGCACCTTCTCCAGCGCACAGCGCCATGTCATGCACACGCTGGCCAACTCCAAGAGCCCCGCGATGCGCGAGCGCGCGCTGCAGTACGTGCACACCGTCGACTGCCCGGTGTGCCACGGGACGCGCCTGCGGCCCGAGGCGATCGCCGTCACGTTCGCCGGCCGCACGATCGCGCAGCTGGCGGCGCTGCCGCTCTCCGAGCTGGCCCACGTGCTCCTGGAGACCGCCGAGCTGGCCCACCCGGACGCCGCATGGCTCTCCTCGCGCTCGGGCGAGACGACGGAGGTCGCGGTGCAGATCGCCCGCGATCTGCGCGCCCGGATCGGCGTGCTCGTCGAGCTCGGGCTCGGCTACCTGAGCATGGGCCGCGCCACGCCGACGCTCTCGCCGGGCGAGATGCAGCGCCTGCGGCTCGCGACCCAGCTGCGCTCGGGGCTGTTCGGCGTCGTCTACGTGCTCGACGAGCCGTCGGCCGGGCTGCACCCGGCCGACGCCGAGCCGCTGCAGCGGGTGCTCGAGCAGCTCAAGGCGGCCGGGAACTCGATCTTCCTCGTCGAGCACGACCTCGACGTGGTGCGCCGGTCGGACTGGGTCGTCGACGTCGGTCCTGGGGCCGGCGAGGCCGGCGGCCGCGTGCTCTACAGCGGGCCGGTGGAGGGGCTCGCCGACGTCGAGGAGTCGATCACGGCCCGGTACATGTTCGGTCCGGGCATGGCCCAGCTGCGCGATCGGACCCCACGCGAGCCGACGGGCCGGCTGGCGCTGCGCCACATCACCCGCCACAACCTGCGCGACGTCGACGCGGAGTTCCCGCTCGGCGTCTTCACCGCGGTCGCCGGCGTGTCGGGCTCGGGCAAGTCGACGCTCGTCTCCCAGGTGCTCGCCGATGTCGTCGCTCGTCGTCTCGGCCACGAGCAGGCCGCATCGTCCGACGGCGACGGCGAGCTCGAGGACGACGCCGTCGGTGCGGGCGCCGGCGTCGAGGTCCACGGGCTGGAGGCCTTCGACCGCCTCGTGCGCGTCGACCAGAAGCCGATCGGGCGCACGCCGCGCTCGAACCTCGCGACCTACACCGGCATGTTCGACGCCGTGCGCAAGGCGTTCGCGGCGACGCCCGAGGCGCGGGCGCGCGGCTACAGCGCCGGGCGCTTCTCGTTCAACGTCCCCGAGGGGCGCTGTCCGACGTGCCAGGGCGAGGGGTTCGTCGCCGTCGAGCTGCTGTTCCTGCCCGGGACGTACGCGCCGTGTCCGACCTGCGACGGCGCGCGCTACAACCCGCAGACCCTCGAGGTGCACTACCGGGACCGGACGGTCGCCGACGTGCTGGCCATGACGGTCGACGAGGCCGACGCGTTCTTCGCGGACGTGCCGTCGGCCAAGCGCGCGCTGGACACGCTGCGCGACGTCGGGCTGGGCTACCTGCGCCTGGGTCAGCCGGCCACCGAGCTCTCGGGCGGGGAGGCGCAGCGCATCAAGCTCGCCGCCGAGCTGCAGCGCGGCCGGCGCGGCCACGCCCTCTACCTGCTCGACGAGCCGACGACCGGCCTGCACCAGGCCGACATCGAGCTGCTCCTCCGCCAGCTGCACGCGCTCGTGGACCGCGGCAACACGGTGGTGGTCGTCGAGCACGACATGGACGTCGTGGCGAGCGCGGACTGGGTGATCGACCTCGGCCCGGGCGCGGGCGACGAGGGCGGGCGCATCGTGGCCGCCGCGCCGCCCGACGAGGTGGCGAGGGTGCCGGAGAGCCGGACGGCGCCGTACCTGGCTCAGCGGCTCCTCGTGTCGACCTCCATCACCGATCGGACCGAGACGACAGCGCCGGCGGCGCGGGCGGGAGATCGGCCGGCGGGGGAGGCCGATGGTGGTCGCGCCAGTCGACGAGCAGGATCTGCAGCGTGCTGGCCACCGGGATCGCGCTGAGCGCGCCGAGGACGCCGGCGACCTCGGCGCCCACCAGCACGGCGATCAGCACCGCGAGTGGCGACAGCTCCACCGTGCGTCCGTACACCAGCGGCTGCAGCAGGTGGTTCTCGAGCTGCTGGTAGAGCACAAAGAACACGGCCACGATGACGCCGGCGGTCACGTCGGTGAGGAAGGCGATCGTCACGATGACGATGCCGGCGATCGTCGCGCCGGCCAGTGGGATCAGGTCGAGGATCGCGACCAGCAGGCCCAGCGCGAGCGCGAACGGCACACCGCACGCGAGCAGCACCAGCGCTGAGGCAGCGCCGGCGATCGCGCTGATCAGCAGGTTGCCGGTCACGTAGCCGCTGACCGTCTGCGCGACCTGGTGGCCGATCTCGCGCCAGCGCGGCTGCTCGTCGCGGGGCAGCAGGCTGTAGAGCCGGTCCATCCACGCGGGCCCCTCGAGGATCATGAAGAACGTCATGAACGCGACCGTCACCGTTGCCACGATCACGGTGACGATCCCGCGGGTCACCGAGACGACCGTCCCTGCGCCGCTGAGGAAGCTCTGCGCGCCGCCGCCCCGCGACAGCGTCTCGCGCACGCGGTCGACCGCGTGGTACTTCGTCTCCAGGAATCCGAACGGACCGCGTCCCTTGGTCAGGTCGTCGACGTAGCCCGGAGCGGCCCGGGCCAGGCCGGACACCTGATCGACGATCGGCGGGATCAGCAGGAAGCCGAGCCCGACGAGCACCGCCAGCGTCGCCACGTAGATGATCGTCGCCGCGGCGCCGCGGCGAGCGATGCCCAGCCGTCGCTGCAGCGCCACCACCGCCGGGTTCAGCGCCAGCGCCAGCAGCGCGGAGACCAGCACCCAGGTGAGGACGTGACGGGCGATGTAGACGACCCACAGCGCCAGCGCGAGCGCGAGGAGCTCCAGGGCGACGAGCAGCACGTTGCGCGGCTGGAACGACACGACCCGCTCGGGCGGCATGCGCACGACTCTCCCCAATCGGGTTGAGCCAACCACGGCGCTGACGCGACGTTCAGCTGTCGGCGCCGGGGTCCTCGGTTGTGAATCCGAACCGCTCGGTGCACTCCTGGCAGAGGGGCGTGCCGGCGAACGTCATGACCGCCGGGAACTGCTGGTGGTAGTTGCAGCGCTCGTGCGGCAGCGCGCGCGACCAGACGGGCTTGTGGGGTGCTGGGCCCTCGGTCGGGCAGTGGGCGTCGGGGAGCAGCATGTGGCTCTTTCTGCCGTGGATGTCGTGTTCGATGGCCATGGACGACGTGTGGCCGCTGGTGGATGCGGTCCGACTGGTTGTGTTGGATCAGCCGGGTGGCGTCGCCGCTGTCGGGTCTCCGGAGCGACGTTGGACTCAGCCCCCGAGGGCTAGCCAGGGCCGGGCAGCGCCGGCGCAGCGCCCGCGGCGGCCAGCGCGAGCTGTGGCGGGGTTCGTGTCCGGACCGGGACACCCATGGCAGGCGGCGTCGTGACGGCCATCGCGAAGATGGCACAGCCGAGCGGCAGGATCATGGCCGGGCAACAGCCCACAGGGTGGGGCTACCCGCTGAAGGACGGCCGGCCTTCATGACGTTCGTGCCCAGCCGGCCAGAGAAAGCCACCCCTCCAGACCACTACGCTGGCTAACGATGCCTGAAAGCACCAACTGGGAGCAGCAGCCCGATGGGGCGCGCTCGCGCAAGATCAACGGAATCCGCGTCACCGTCAGCAGCTCGCCGCGCTCACGCCACGCGATCGCCCACCTGATGGCCCACCGTGAGAGCGGTGGCGCGCTCGTCGTCACCGGCCTCGACGATGCGTGCCGCGCCGTCTACCAGACCGTCTTGTAGGGCTTGTCCGCCGCCCCAGTCGGCCTAGTGGGGGAGGGGCGTGAACACCGAACCAGGCCCCATCCTCATCGCCTACGACGGCACCCCCGCGGCCGACGCGGCGGTCCGCGCCTCGGGCCGGCTGCTGGCCGGTAGGGCCGCGCTGGCGGTGACCGTCTGGAAGGCCGGGCTCGGCTTCGACCTCGTCGCGCTGCCGACCACCGCGGTCGGTCTGCCCCCGGCGCAGATCGACGTGCGCACGGCGCTGGAGGTCGACCGCGTCCAGATGGAGCATGCGCAGCGCCTGGCCGAGCACGGCGCGCAGCTGGCCCACGACAGCGGCTTCGGCGACACGGACGGCGTCGCGGTGGCCGACGACCCGGACATCGCGGTCGCCGAGACGCTGATCCAGGTCGCGCGCGAGCGCCGGGCCGAGGCGATGGTGATCGGCCTGCACCGCCACGGGCCGGGCGCGCTCGCGCTGGATGCGACGCCGCGCGACGTGATCCGCAACGCGCCGTGTCCGGTGGTCGTCGCCCGCGACCCCGCGGCCCCAGCTCCCGCTTGAAGCCCGATCGCGCTGAAGAAGCCACGCGGGACGCCCCGCACTACACGCCGGTCGGATACGTCTCGGGCAGCTCGCCGGCCTCCCACTCGCTCGTGCGCTGAAGCGGCTCGAGCGCGGTCGTCTCGTCGAGGTGCACGACGGCATCGAACTGGTCGGCCAGGCGGGCGTGGAAGTAGTGCGAGATGCGCTCGGTCTGCGGCTGGTAGATGACGCCGATCGCGCGCTCCAGCCGGCGGCCGTGCACGCGGCCGACGTCGAGCAGGAACGCGGGTACGCCCTGCTCGTGGAGGAGCTCCTCCCAGCTGCCCGGGAGGGCGCGGCGGACGTTCTTGCGCTCCGCCACGCCGCCCCACTGAGAGGCCGCGGTCACCGTTCCGGTGTAGGTGGTGAAGCCGACGAGCAGCGCGTCGTCCCCGTGGCGCTCGCGAACCAGCTGGCCCACGTTCAGCTGCCCGGACTGTCCGAGCTCGGTGGCGCGGTTGTCGCCGAGGTGCGAGTTGTGCTCCCATACCGCGATCCGCGCGGCCCCGCTGGTGCGCTCCAGGTGCGCGGCGAGCTCCTCCAGCGTCTGCGCCATGTGGCGATCGCGCAGGTTCCAGCTCTCGACGCCGCCGCGGAACATGGCGCGGTAGTAGCGCTCGGCATCGAGGACGAGCCGCGCGTTCTGCTCGGCGAAGAAGTGCTCGTCGAGCTCGACGATCCCGTCGTCGCGTGTCGGATCGGCGGCCCGCTCGCGCATCTCGACCAGCTGCTGCACCGCCTGCGGCTCACAGGACTCGGCACCGGCAACGCCGGCCTCGTAGGCGTACACCTGCGGATCGCGGCCGAACTGGTCGAAGCAGGCGTAGCGCTCACGGGCGCGTGCCGCCGCGGCGGGGTCGACCGTGTCGAGGTACTCCACGACGGCCTCCATCGAGCGGTGCAGGCTGTAGAGGTCGAGCCCGTAGAAGCCGACCTTCGGCGCCGAATCGGGCAGCCCGGCGTTGTGGTCGCGCAGCCAGCCGACGAAGTCGGCCACGATGGTGTTGCGCCACATCCAGGCCGGGAACCGGCGGAAGTCGCCCAGCGCCGCTTCGGCGTCGGTGTCGTCGCCGCGCCCGCGGACGAAGCGGTTCACGCGGTAGGCGTCGGGCCAGTCGGCCTCGACCGCGACGGCCGTGCAGCCGGCCTCGACGATCAGCCGCTTGGTGATCTCTGCCCGCTCGCGGTAGAACTCGTGCGTGCCGTGGGAGGCCTCGCCGAGCAGCACGTGGCGGGCGTGCGCCGCGCGTCCCACGAGCGGGTCGTAGTCCGAGGCCGCGCCGCTCAGGGGGCGGATGGCGCCGTCCGCATCGAGTCCCGGGGCGGCGGGCGGACGGCGGGCGCGCGAGAGGAGGTCGCGGACCTCGTCGTCGCTGGTCGGGGAGAAGTCCTCGTACCACGCGCCGACGGACTCCAGGCGCGTGGGCGTGACCGCGCACAGCACCTCGTCGGCCACCGTCTCCAGCGCGGCGCACACGTCGCGATCGGCGACGGGCACGGCGACGACGATGCGGGCCGGTTCGTCCTCGCGCACGGCCTGCACCGCCGCGGCCATGGTCGATCCGGTCGCCAGCCCGTCGTCGACGAGGATCACGGTGCGACCGGCGAGGTCGGGTGCGGGTCGGCCGGCCCGGTAGACGCGCTCGCGGCGCTCCAGCTCGCGCCGCTCCTTCGCGTCGATCGCCTCGATCCAGTCCGCCGGAAGGTCGAGCCGCTCGATGAGGTCCTTGTTGAGGACCCGCGTGCCGCCGGTGGCGATCGCGCCGAACGCGAGCTCCTCATGGCCGGGGACGCCGAGCTTGCGCACGACGAAGACGTCGAGCGGGAGGTCGAGCTCGCGCGAGACCTCGAACGCGACGGGGACGCCGCCGCGGGGCAGCCCCAGGACCACGACGTCGTCGCGGCCGGCGAGACCGCGCAGCCGCTCGGCCAGCACCCGACCCGCCTCGGCGCGGTCGCTGAACCGCCTCGAGCTCGATTCCATCAGCCCACCTCCCCGTGCATACCTTCAGGGATAGGCCGCGTCGTGCGCCACGCACGCCCAGAGTCGGATGGTTCGACGGATGATCGTGCTAGGCGGGGGTGCGGCCCGTGAGCCGGACGGCCGCGAGCAGCCCGACGAGGCCGGCCGTCGCCCATGCGACGAGCACGAGCACCGGCTCGACGTGCTGCGCCTGCGGGAAGTAGACGATGTCACGCAGCGCGTTGACCGTGGCGCCGGGGGAGAGCCATCGGCCGATGAACGCGTAGACCGGGGGGAGCAGCGGCGGCGCGACGGGTCCGCCGCTGGACGTGTTGCCGAGCACGATGAACAGCAGCCATACCGGCACCAGGGCCCAGCGATGGACCCACACGACCAGCGCGGACGTCACGAGCGCGGCGGTCAGGGACTCCAGCGAGATGATCGCCCACTTCTCGGGGAACGACCCACGCAGCGCGCCGATGACCGGACCCGTGACGAGCGTCAGCATCAGGCCGGTACCCACGGCGAGGGCGACGGCGCAGGCCAGCCACGCCTTCAGCGGCAGGCCCTTCGCGTTGGCCCGCAGCTGGAACATCGACACGAAGCCGATGATCGTCGCCGCGAGCGTCGTGTAGAAGAGGACGAGTCCCTGCGGATCCTCGCGCGGCAGCGGCGCGGTGTCCTGGACCCGCAGGACCGGGCCGCGCTGCTGCACGATCTGGAGCACCGCCTGCTCCAGCGTCCGCGCGACCGACGACCCGGCGGCGCTCGCGACGAGCAGCTGCGGTGTGCCCGGTCGCAGGACGAGCGCGGCGTAGATCTTCTCGCGCGCGAGCTCGTCGCGCGCCGCGGCCTCCGAAGGGACCCGATGCAGGTCCAGCGAGCTCCCGGTCGCGCGCTCGATGGCGGCGATGAGCGGCCGGTCCGCCGGCGCCAGCCCGACGGTGGCCGTCGCGATGTGATGGGGCTTCGGGCGCCCCAGGGCGAGGCTGTAGGACGCGACGAACAGCCCGCCGAACAGGATCGCCAGGCCGACGATGACGATCGCCGGCTTGTACGGTGGCTCGCGCGCGGCGCGGAGCGCGCTGCGCGCGCGCTCGCGGACGCGTAGGTCGGCGCGGCGTGGCTGGTCCGCGGACACCGACGACGACGGCCCGGACGCCGCCGCCCTACGCGTGCTGTCGCGCGGGGATCGCGATCTTCTGGCCCTTCAGGTCGTTCGCCATGCTGTCTCTCCGGGCGTCGGGGTGGGGTGACTCCACCCTGGGGTAGGCCCCTGCGGCGCGGCGGCAACCGGGGCAGTCACCGCGACGGTGCCCGGAAAGGAACGGACTCCGCCCGGCGTCCTAGGAGCACACGTTCTCCAACCGGAAGGGAGCCTCGTCATGAGGTCGCGGCTCATCGCGACGGCCGTCGCCGCCGTGGTCGGATCCTGTGGACTCGTCGCCGGCATCGCGCCGGCACAGGTGGCCCACACGGCTGCCGCCAAGGCCAGGCTGCAGGTCCACAAGGGCAAGCTCGGGAGCTACATCGTCGATGCCAAGGGCATGACGCTGTACCTCTTCGAGAAGGACAAGGGCGGGAAGAGCTCGTGCTCCGGCGCGTGCGCGAAGGCGTGGCCGCCGTACACCACGTCGGGCACGGCGAGCGCGGGCACGGGCGTGACCGCTTCGAAGATCGCCGGCACGCGCCGCCAGGACGGCAGCACGCAGGTCACCTACGGCGGACATCCGCTCTACCACTTCGTCAAGGACACCAGGCCCGGCCAGACGGCGGGTCAGGGTGCTACGGCGTTCGGCGCGTCCTGGTACGTGGTGGCGCCCAGCGGCAACAAGATCGACAAGAGCTGACCGCAGCACGGAGGGAAGGGCCAGAGTGGGGACGTTCGCCCCACTCTGGCCACGGCCGATGGCCGGCCGAGTCGTGTGCCCATCCGACATACGCGCGCCCTGGAATGTATGGCGATCGTCCATCGCCCTTCGTTTGAGGCGATTGATACCTTCGCGGCGAGAGGGCGGTCGGTGGCCGCAGGTCTGCGAGGGAAGGGGTCTCGATGCTGGTCGGCACCGCGCTGCAGCGCCGTTGGAGTGACGGGGGGACGCCTTGACCCTCGAGCCCGAAGTGGAGCACGAGGCGATCGCCGCCGGCGAGGAGGTGCTCAAGCCCCACGATCCCGAGACCGAGCGAAGCATCCGCCGGCAGATGGACAAGATGTACCGCCGCGACCGCTGGATGGCCATCGCCCTGGTCATCGTGCTGCTCATCGTCCTGCCCTACGTCTACATCGCGCTGTGGGACAGCATGCCGGGAACGACCACCAAGGTGGTGCTCGCGGCCGCGGGAGCGGTGCTGCTGATCTACAACGTCGCATCGATGCTCGCGCTCGTGGGCAACTACCGACGCGACAAGGACTTCATCTACCGGCGGGACATCGCGCACCTGCGCGAGCTCCGGGTCGCCCGCCGCGCGGCGAAGGGACGCTCATGACCGATGTGAACGCGGCGAGCGGCGTGCGCGTGTACCAGCCGCCGAAGCAGAGCCCTCGCGGCCAGCTGGTGGACTCCGTGATCATCCTCGTCCTGCTGATGGTGGTGCTCTTCGGCGTGACGTACTTCGTGCAGTCCTCGACGAGCGCGACCGAGGTCGAGACCCGTCCGCTGTCCGAGCTGCCCATCACACCGACGGAGAAGCAGCAGTACGCCGTGGCGATCGAGCACGGGATCGTGGATCTGCCGACCGCCAACCAGCAGGTGGCCGACAACAAGCAGGATTCCAACAAGTATCCGATCGCGGTCGGCACGCTGATCATCACCTTCGGCGTGATCGGGATCTACCTGGCGTTCGTCTACCTGGTGTCCTTCAAGGAGTACCGCGAGGTGATCCGTGAGCGCTTCGGACCACCGAGCTCCACTGCGTCCAGCCCGGAGGCCGACTCATGATCGTGGACATCCTCGAATGGGCCGCGTGGATCATCAGCGCCGGTCTCGGTGGTTGGATGCTGTTTGACGCGCTGAAGACCGGCCGCGAGTACGACGAGGAGTTCCTCACCACGTCCGTCGAGGGAACCGACGAGCTGTTCGACCCGCACGCCAGCGTCGGGGGTGCCCGATGACCGAGATCGAGAGCCGCCCGCCGCAGGTGCCGGGGCCGCCCGCTCCGCCCGCTCCGCCGCGCGAGGGGCTGAGCCTCTCCAAGGTCCTCGGTCCCATCCACATCTGGGGCCTGGGCGTCGGGATCGTGCTGGTCGGCGAGTTCATGGGCTGGAACTTCGCGGTCGGCAAGGGCGGCATGTTCGGCGCGCTGATCGCCGCCTGGGTCGTCGGCGTGCTCTACACGTGCGTCGCGATGATCGACTCGGAGGTCACGTCGACGGTCGCGGCCGCCGGAGGCCAGTACACGCAGGCCAAGCACACGATCGGGCCGTTGATGGCGTTCAACGTGGGGCTCTTCCTGGTGCTCGAGTACACGATGCTCGAGGCCGCAGACGCCAACGTCATGAGCTACCTGGCGACCACGATCTCCGGCCAGCTCGGCTACCACGGCAGCGTCAACCAGTACGCCTTCATCGTGCTGGCGATCATGGTGCTGGCGTTCCTCAACTACCGCGGCGTCCTGGCGACGCTGTCGATCAACTTCATCATCACCGGCATCGCCTTCCTGGCGATCGTCGTGCTGTTCTTCGGAACGCAGGGCTTCGACCCGACGTCGCAGCTGCACTTCTCCGGGCTGACCTCCAGCGAGTCCAACGGCCTGCCGTACGGGTGGCTCGGCGTCTTCGCGGCTCTGCAGTTCGGCATGTGGTACTACCTCGGCATCGAGGGGACGTGTCAAGCGGCGGAGGAGTGCCGCTCCGCGGCCCGCTCGATTCCGCTGGGCACGATGACCGGCATCATCACGCTGCTCATCGCAGCGGCGCTGACCTGGTTCGTGTGCGCCGGCACCCTGCCCTGGCAGTACCTGGGCGTCTCCATCACCCCGCTGTTCGACACGGCGCTGATGACCGGGACGAAGTCCCTGGCGATCCTGCTGGCGATCGGCACGATCCTCGCGACGCTGGCCTCCGCGAACGGGTGCATCAACGATGCGTCGCGGGCGTGGTTCTCGATGGGCCGCGACAACTACCTCCCCGCGTGGTTCGGAGCGATCCACCCGCGCTATCGGACGCCGTTCCGGGCGATCATCTTCCTCGTGCCCGTGGCGATCGCGTTCGCCGTGCTCCCGGTTCTGCTCAACAAGCCCGAGCTGCTGGGGACGATCATCACGTTCTCCATCCTCTCAGCGCTGCTGATGTACTCGTTCATGGTCCCGAACATGTTCCGGTTCCGCCGGTTGTGGCCGATCGGGACCCTGCACCGTGGCTACACGCACCCGTTCCACCCGCTGCCGGCGATCACGCTGGGGTTGATCGCCGCGATGGTGCTCTTCGCCACCTTCCTGGGCTACGGGACCGTGCTGGTCACGCTGGTGGTCTTCTACCTGCTCGCCTCGGTGTGGTTCGTCGTGTTCCGCTATCGCTACGTGGCTCGGGGCAAGCAGTTCACGATGCCGTGGCCACGGCCGAAGGGGTACTGAGCTGTCCGTCCTGACCATCGTCGTCGCGATCGCCGCCATCACCGCGCTGGCGGCGATCCAGACGCTGCACCGCCGCAGCGTCGGCCGTCAGCGCGGTGCGGTGTTCGCCGGCGTCGAGCACCTCTTCACCGAGGTGACCGTCACCCAGGACGGCATCGGCTATCCGTCGCTGCGCGGAGCCTGGCACGGGGACACCGTGAAGGTGGAGCTGGTCGTCGACACCCTCACGATGCGCCAGCTGCCCGTGCTGTGGATGCTGGTCAGCGTGCTGCGCCCGCTGCCGGTGCGCACGCCGATCGACATCACGCTGCGCCCGCGGACGTCGGACATCGTCTCCGCCGGGACGGGCTTCGCCTACGAGCATGCCGTGCCCGCCGGGTGGCCGGCGGACATCCGTGTCACGACGCCGCAGCCGGCGCTGCCGTTGCTGGAGGAGCTGGACGAGTTCGTCGAGCTCCTGGAGCAGCCGACGACGAAGGGCCTGGTGATCGCGCCGGGCGGCGTGCGCATCGTGCACGAGCTCGCCCGCGGCGCGGTCGGTCAGCACCGCGTGGTGCGCCGCCCGAAGTTCCAGGCCGTCGTCGAGCCCGAGCGGTTGACGGCGCTGATGCAGGTCGCCGAGGACGTCGCCGACCGGGTGCACCGCGTGGGCGCGCCGATGGGGACGCGGGCGTAGATGGGCGCCCGTCGCCGGCCGGCCCGCGGTCAGAGCGTCACGGCCGCGCGCTGCGCGGTCATCAGCAGCCTGGCCCTGCTGGGATGCCTCGTGGCGCAGGGGAGCCTGCGGGCGCTGCTGGCCTTCGTGTGGGTGACGACGATGATCGCCGGGATCGGTCTCGAGTGGCTCGCGCGGCGCCGCGTCCGCGAGGCTCCGGCCGCCGCCACCCCGAAGCGAGCGCCGCGCGGCCGGCCTCCGGGCGCCGCCTGACCGCATCGCGGACGCCTGGGTGAGCCAGGTGGCCCCCCGCCGCGCACGTTCCTGCCCGGCATGCGACGCATTCACGAGGGTCCGGCGCGGGCCTTGGTCGTCTTCCTGCCCTGCGGGGCTGTCGGCTGGCGCGGGCGGGTAGCCGTCGCGGCACGCAACAGCTGGACGAGTGGGTCCAGAGGGAGGCGGGCATGCGTCAGGTCGCGAGGTTCCACCGACGAGGATCACGTCCTCGCATGGTCGTGGCGCTGAGCGTGCTCCCCGTCCTCACGCTCGGCGTGGGCGCCGCGGGTGTCGCGGCCGCGATCCCGACGGACGCCGTGCCGCCGGTGACCGTCTCCACTCCGAGCGTGCCGGCGACCCCGTCGACGACGAGCGTGTCGGTCCCGTCGGTCACGGTCGCGACGCCGAGCGACGTCGTGCCGCCGGTGACCGGCCCCGCGCCGCCCGGTGCCGCCACTCCGCCGCCCACCGTCTCCACTGCGAGTGCGTCCGGCCCGGCCGCCGGCGGCAGCGAGCCCAGCGTCGCGAGCCCGGCGGCGGCGCCCGACGTCGGCGTCCCAGCGGTGAAGACGCCGGCCGGGTTCACGCCGACCGTCCA
>JAOPZL010000265.1 GCA_025964175.1 Solirubrobacterales bacterium | reverse complement strand
CGCGGCCCAGGCGCGCAGCAGCGGCCCGCGCGACCGCGACGCGACGGCCAGCACCGTGCGCGCGGCCACGACGTGCTGCGCCACCCTCGTCGCGTACGGCGACGCGGACCCGACCTCGATCGTCATTCCCGCCGCACCGTCCAGCGTCGTCGACGCGCTGTCGGCGTAGCCGGGGTACAGGAGGTCGAACGCGCGGCCCGTCGGGTGCAGGGCGCGGCGCAGCGCGGGGGCGAAGCGCTCGCGCAGCGCGCGCAGGGCGACGGCGGGCATCACCGGGAGGACCGGCCGCGCGTTGGGCGGGGTGGAGACCGCCGTGCCGTCCTGCTCGTGCTGGTCGTCCAGCGCGATCGGCGGGTACCGGCGCAGCAGCGCGACCCGCCCGGTCGTCTCGGGCTGGGTGGCCGCGAACCAGTCGCGGTTGAGATCGAAGCCGTTGGCGTTGACGCGCGTGAACGCCGCCCGCCCGTCCGGGTTCTGCACGGGGACGATGACCACCACGAGGCGCTCGAGCACGGAGCACGCGAACGCCGACGACCCGGCCGCGAGCGTCCGCAGCACGCGCAGGTCGGCATCGGTCCCGCTCGGCTCGTTGCCGTGGACCGTCCCGGCGAGCCACACGATCGCCGGCTGCCGTGCGGTCACCCGGCCCGCCGAGCCCGTGGCCCCGTCCCGCAGCGCCCGCAACCGCGCGCCGATCGAGGCCAGGTGCGCCAGGTGGCCCGGGCTGGACACAATGGCATACGGCAGCTCGCGCCCCAGCACGGAGTGGCCGAGCACGCCGACCCGGACCCGCGCCGACGAGCCCGCCACGACCCGCAGGTACTGCGAAACCTGCGCATCCGAGGCGGGTGCGGCGGGCGGTGGGGCGACCCGGTCGGCGGGGCAGCGCGCCGGCGCCGCTCCCGCGGCCCCGGCGATCCCGGCCCAGCCGATGAGCCCCGACACGACCGCGATGGCGGCTCTGGCTCGCATATCCGCGCGCCACCCTACGGTGAGGCGGTAGCGTCCCGCCCGTTCATGAGACGCCTGCTCCTCGCCGCGACGGCCACCGCCCTGCTCACCGTCACGGCTTCGGCCGGCGCCGCCACCCCGATCATGCCCCTCGCCGAGGTCGCGCCTGGCATGCGCTGCACGGCGCTGACGGTGGTCAAGGGGACGGACATCTCCTCCTTCGACGTGGAGATCGTCGACGTCGTCGCCGGTGACCCCGTCTCGGCGAACCCGCTGCTGCTGATCCGCGTCTCCGGGCCCGTCGTGGCGGCCTCGGGCATCGCCGAGGGCTACTCCGGCTCGCCGATCGTCTGCGACGGCCGCATCGCCGGTGCGATCGCCTACGGGAGCGGCGACTACGGCAACCTGCTCGGCTACGCGACGCCGATCGAGGAGATGCTCGGCGCGCCCGTGCCGACCCCGGCCGGCCTGCGCGTGGACCCGGCGCTGCGTCACGCGCACGCGCTGCGCACGCCGATCGCGGTCAGCGGCGTCTCCGGCCCCGTCTTCCGCCCGTTCGAGAAGGCCGCGGCGAAGGCCGGCATCGCGCTGGTCGCCGTCCCCGCCGCGCCGGTCGGCAGCCGCTTCCCGGTCCAGACGCTGGTGCCGGGCTCGTCGCTCGCCGTCGGCCTCTCCAGCGGGGCGATCGGCGCGGGCGCGGTCGGGACCGTCACCTACGTGGACGGCCAGAAGGTCTACGGCTTCGGTCACCCGTTCGACGGCACCGGCCTGCGCTCGCTCCTGCTCCAGGACGCCTACGTCTACGACGTCGTCGCCAATCCGCTGGACACCCAGGAGTCGGTCTCCATGAAGATCGCGGCGCCCGGGCACACGCTCGGCGCGCTGACCTACGACGGCACGGACGGCGTGGCCGGCGTGCTCGGCGCCCTGCCCCCGACCATCCCCGTCACCCAGCGCACGACGAACGCGGCGACCGGCGTGTCGCGGAGCGACGTCGCCGCCGTCGCCGACGAGACGGACGTCGGGCTGCCCGACGGCATGTCGCCGATCGCGACGATCGCGCCGATGCTCAACGCCCAGGCCGCGTACACCGCGCTGGACGGCTCGCCCGTGCTCCAGAGCGCCTCGATGTGCGTGCGCATCCGCATCCGCGAGCTGCCCAAGCCGACCGGCTTCTGCAACCGCTACGTCGGCGCGTACGGCGGCGGCCCCAACGGCGGCCCGTTCACCTCCGACCTCATCACCGCGCTGGGCTCCATCGACGCGTTCTCCTACGGCAAGCCGCACCTGACCGGCGTCGACGTGACCCTGTCCGTGCAGCCCGGCCTGCAGCAGGCGATGCTGCGGTCGATCAGCGGGCCGCGCGTCCTGCACCGCGGGCAGACGGCGACGCTGCGGCTGAACCTCCAGCAGTACCGCGGGGCGCGCTTCACGCGCGTGGTCGAGCTCCGCGTGCCGCGCGCGGCATCGCTGGGACGCCGCAAGGTGCGCATCGCCGGCACCGGCCTCGACGGCACGGTCCGCACCGAGGAGCTGCAGCTCCTGATCAGCGACCAGGCGCCCGAGGACGACGGGGGCGACTCCGGCCCCAAGTCGTTCGCCAAGCTGGCCGACCAGATCGCCGCCACGCACAGCTACGACGGCATGCACGTGAAGATCGGCAAGGGGACGAGCCGCCGCCTCTACCGCGACCCGCGCTACCGCATCAGCGGCAGCGCGAGCCTGACGGTGCGGATCGTCCGCTGACCAGCCGGGCCGGCTAGTTGAGGCGGTTCTCGATGTCCATCGGGGCGCCGGGAGCGACGCCCGTGGGCGCCTCGGACGGGGCGTCCTGCGGAGCCTCGTCGATGCCGAGGACGTCGGCCAGCTCGCCCGTCTCGTACAGCTCGGCGACGATGTCGGCGCCGCCGACGAGCTCGCCGTGGACGAACAGCTGAGGGATCGTCGGCCAACCCGACAGACCCGACAGCTCCTGGCGGATGCGCGGGTCGGGAAGGATGTCGACGGCGGCGAAGGGCGCCTTCAGCGCCTCCAGCGCGGCCACGGTGCGAGCGCTGAAGCCGCACGCCGGAGCCTCGGGGGTCCCCTTCATGAAGAGGATCACGTCGTTCTCCTTGATCGCCTCGTCGATGGCGTCGCGGAGCGGGTTATCGGACATCAGTTCTCCTGCGTCTTGAGCGACAGGGCATGGATCGGGCCACCGATCTCGGCACCGAAGACGGCGTAGACCATCTGGTGCTGCTGGATCCGCGTCATGCCCGCGAAGGCGGGCGAGACGACGACGGCCCGGAAGTGATCGCCGCCGCCGGTCCAGTCCTCGACGTCGGCTTGCGACTCGGGGATGGCGGCCTCGATCCGTTGCTTGATCTCGTCGACGGTGGGCATCTCCCAGGAAGGGTAGCCAGTCGCTATCCTTTTTGAAGCGAGTCCGAGCCCCTGCAGGAAGGCACCGAACACATGATCCTCATCACCGACAAGGGCGCAGAGAAGGTCCGTGACTTCCTGGCCAGTCAGAACGCCGACGTGCAGACCGCCGGTCTCCGGGTGGGCGTACGCGGTGGCGGGTGCTCGGGGTTCCAGTACAACCTCGCCTTCGACGAGGTCCGCGACGATGACGCGGTCTTCGAGACGCAAGGCCTGAAGCTCCTCTGCGACAAGGAGTCGCTGCCCTACGTGGCCGGCTCGACGATCGACTACGTCGACTCGCTCCAGGGCGCGGGCTTCCAGGTCAACAACCCCAACGTCGTCGCCGCCTGCGGCTGCGGCTCCTCCTTCCGCGTGGCGGAGGAGGAGACCGTGAGCGCTGTCTAACCGACGGCGGATGGTCGCCGCGGGCCTCGCGCTCGCGGCCGCGGTCATCGCCGTCGTGCTCGTCGTGATCCTCGATCGCGGCGGGAACGGCGGCGCGCCGTCGCCCACCGCGACGACGACGGCGCCCACGACCCCGGGCCCGACCACCGCGACGGTCACGACGCCGGCGCCGCCTCCCGCGCCTCCCGGAACCGACGGCCTGGCCGCCGGGATCACCGAGGCCAACCCGCACCTGATCGCCCCGGGCGACCAGCCGGCGGGCTTTCCCGCCTACCGCGACGCGCTCGTCGCCCTCGGGCCGCGCTACCTGCGCGTCCTCGTCGACTGGCGCCGTGTCCAGCCGTCGCCCTCGGCGCTGCCCGACTGGAGCCAGCCCGCCGACGGCTGCCTGCGCGGCGCGCCGCCGTGCGCGCCGTTCGCCGGGATCGCGGACGAGCTGCGCGCGGCCGCGACCGCGGGGATGACGCCGGTCATCGTCCTGCTCGGCACGCCCGAGTGGGCCGCGGTCCCCGCGACCGACGGCTGCGAGTCCGCGGCCGCGGGCGCCGCCGCCCGGATGCCGGCCGACCTGGAGGCCTACCGGACGATGGCGCGCTCGCTGCTGGAGTTGGGCGTCTCGCTCGGCATCGACCTGCCGTACTGGTCGCCCTGGAACGAGCCCAACCATCCGACCTTCCTCGGCCCCCAGCGCGACCGCTGCGACGCCGACGCGGCCGCGCGCAGCCCCCAGGAGTACGCGACGCTGGCCCAGGCCCTGAAGGCCGAGCTCGACGCCGCGCCCGGTGACCAGAAGCTCGTGCTCGGCGAGACCGCCGCGTTCGCCGCCCCGCGCGGCAACGCGGTCTCCGTCGCCGAGTTCGCCCGGGCGCTCCCCGACGACGTCGTCTGCGCGGGGGCGGTGTGGGCGCAGCATGCCTACGTGAAGGTCTCGGGCGAGCTGGCCGCCGACGCCGCGAACGAGACGCCCGGCTCGCCCGCCCTGCTGGCCGATCTCGAGCAGGCGCTGGACGCCCACGGCTGCCCGGGCGGTCCGCTGCCGATCTGGATCACGGAGACGGGGACGAGCTCGCAGAGCGGCGCGGCCGGCTGCGGCGCGATGGCCGAGGGCCTGCGGCGCTGGGTCGACGACCCGCGCGTGGACGCGGCCTTCCAGTACACGTTCCGCGAGGACACGGCCTTCCCGGTCGGCCTCTCGGACCCGGGCCTGACGACGCTGGAGCCCGCCTACGGGGCGTGGAAGGCGCTGGCGGCGGGCACGGACCTGAGCGCAGGCTGCGCCGGCGCCCCCGCGGGCGGGCGCTAGCTTCCCCGGTCGCCCATGCCGCTTCCCGCCGCGCTTCGACGTCTGACGCCCGACCGCCTGCGCCACGACCCGCGGCTGCGCGCGTTCGCCGTCGGCAGCGGGCTGATCCCGCCGCGCACGATGCACTCCCGGCCGGAGGCCGACCTGCTCACGCGCCTGGGACGCGACGCCGGCCGCGTCGTCGAGGTCGGCGTCTACGAGGGCAGCTCCGCCGTTGCGCTGGCCCGGGTGATGGGCCCGGCCCAGGAGCTGCACCTGATCGACCCGTTCGGCCACCACGCGGGCGCGCTCCCGCCGGGCTGGGGCGCGACCGAGCACGCCAGCCGCCGCGTCGTCGCCCGTGCCGTGCGCCGGCACGGCGGGCCGCGGGTCCACTGGCACATCGCGTTCAGCGCCGATGTCGCCCGCGCCTGGCAGGGCTC